>JAGOCV010000024.1 GCA_017998575.1 Burkholderiaceae bacterium | reverse complement strand
CTGCAGGTGTGCCTGGATCCGCAGGACGAACTGCTGCTGACCTTCTTCCTGTCCGGCAACGTGACGGGGCACGTGGGTGCCGCGGCGCACGAGGCGCCGAAGGCGCTGGACTTCCGCCCCGGACGGGCACTGCTGCGCACGCCCAACCGTTCGGGCGGCTATCTGATCCACGTGCCCGGCGCCTGCCGCAACATGTTCGTGCAGTTCCGCCTCAAGCGCGCACAGTTGCCCCAGTGGTTGCGCGCGCTCGACGTGCATCTGGATTCGCACCAGATGCAGCAACTGATGCACCTGGACAACGGCTCCGTGCTGTGCAACGCGGCGCTCACCTCGCGCATCCAGGCGTGCCTGGCGCGCATCCATGCCGAAGATGCGGCAGCGCCATCGTTCGCGCCGCTATTTCAGGCGCGCTCCATCGAGTTGCTCACTTACGTGATGCTGGATCTGGTGGAGCTGCTGCGTCCCGATCGCTCCGCTGGCGCAACCGGCCGCCCTGCGAGCCAGGTCGTCTCCAAGGTCCAGGCCTGCATCGACGACCAGCCCTCACGCAGCTGGACGGTCGCCGAATTGGCCAGGCAAGGGGGTTGCAGCGAGTCACGACTCCAGCGGGACTTCCGCAACGCTACCGGGGTGTCGGTGCACCAGTATCTGCGCGCCGCCCGGCTGGATCTGGCAGCGAGGCTGCTGCGGGAGACACACCTGTCCGTCCAGCAGGTCGCGCAGGAAGCCGGCTGGCAGTGCCACGGCCGCTTCGGCGCAGCCTTCCGGGAGCATCACGGCGTGACGCCCCTGGCCTTCCGGCTGGCCGGCGCCTAGCGTCGCAACGCGCGCCGCGTCATCTGCGCCAGCCCCGCAACATCAGCCAGTGGCTGGTGGCCATCGCCACCACCAGCGCGACGTACGCCAGGAGTTTGCCGTCGACCCCGAACAGCACCAGGGAACCCGCCAGCACGACGACACCCACGCCGAAATCCACCGCGGCCAGCACCCACCAGCGGCCGGGCCGGGCCGGCAGCAACAGGCGGCCGGCCGCGAGCAACACCAGCGCCACGAAGGCGGCGGGGGCCACGAAGTTCAGGATGTGGTTGAGGAAATCGGAGGGTCCCACGATCAGGGGGAAAAGACTGGAAACAGAAGCGGCGGCGGTGGATGTGCCAAATTTTATAATCGGAGGATGACCGTCTGGGCCCTGGGACTCAACCACACGACCGCGCCGCTCGACTTGCGCGGCCGTTTCGCCTATGCGGCGGACCAGTTGCCGCCTGTCCTGCACGGCCTGCGCAGCGCGTTGCCGCGCAGGCACGAGGCGGCCATCGTCTCCACCTGCAACCGCACCGAGATCTATTGCGCTGGCGATTCGTCCGATCTCGACCACGCGGTGAACTGGCTGGCGGAAAGTGGCGGGGTGTCCCCGGCCCTGTTGCGCTCCCACGCCTACACCCTGGCCGACAGCCAGGTCGCGCGCCACGCCTTCCGCGTGGCCAGCGGCCTGGATTCCATGGTTCTGGGTGAGCCGCAAATCCTGGGCCAGATGAAGGACGCCGTTCGCGCCGCCGAGGCCGCGGGCGCCCTGGGCACCACGCTCAACCAGCTGTTCCAGCGCTCGTTCGCCGTGGCAAAGGAAGTACGCACTTCCACCGAAATCGGCGCCCACTCGATCAGCATGGCCGCTGCGGCCGTTCGACTGGCCAGCCAGCTGTTCGAGGACATGGGCCAGATCCGCGTGCTGTTCGTAGGCGCGGGGGAGATGATCGAGCTGGCGGCCACGCATTTCGCCGCCCGCAATCCCAAGGGCATCGCCATTGCCAACCGCACGCTCGAGCGCGGCGAAAAGCTCGCCAGCCGCTTCGGCGCCGAGGTGATGCGACTGGCCGACCTGCCCCACCGGCTGCATGAGTTCGATGCCGTGGTCAGTTGCACCGCCAGCACGCTGCCGATCATCGGCCTGGGAGCAGCCGAGCGGGCGCTCAAGGCGCGCCGGCATCGCCCGATGTTCATGGTCGACCTCGCGGTGCCGCGAGACATCGAGCCCGAAGTCAAGGCGCTGGAAGACGTCTATCTCTACACCGTCGACGACCTGGCGGCCGCCGTGCAGACGGCCCAGGCCAGCCGACAGGCCGCCGTGGCGCAGGCCGAGGCCATCATCGATGCGGGCGTGCAGAGCTTCATGCACTGGATGGACCAGCGCGGCAGCGTGCCGCTGATCCAGCAGCTCAACGCGCAAGCCGACGAATGGCGCGCGCTGGAGATTGCCCGCGCACGCCGCCTGCTGGCGCGCGGCGAAGACATCGAATCGGTGCTGGACGCGCTATCGCGTGGCCTCACGCAGAAGATGTTGCATGGCGCCATGGCAGAACTGAACGCGGCCGATGCCGCGCACCGCGAGCAGACGGCGCAGTCCATCTCGCGCCTGTTCCTGCGCCAGGAACGTTAGCGGCGACCACCGCCGCGCCACGACTGGCGCGATCCGTGGCCGGCCGCGCCGGCCACTCTCTCGTTCCGTTTTCCATCCGCCGCGCCCATGAAGCCCTTCCTGATCCAGCAGCTCGAACGCCACGCGCAGCGCCTGACGGAGCTCGACTTCCTGCTCTCGCGCGAGGACATCATGGCCGACATGAAGCAGTTCCTCGCGCTGTCGCGCGAGCACAGCGAGGTGTCTCACCTGGCCCAGCGGTACGCGCGCTGGCAACAGCGCCAGCGCGACCTGGCCGCCGCCGAGGAAATGCGGGCCGATCCCGACATGGCCGAGCTGGCGGCAGAGGAAGCGCTGGCCGCGCAGGCCGAAGCGACCCAACTGGAAGACGAGCTGCAGCGCCTGCTGCTGCCGCGCGATCCGGACGACGTGCGCCCGGCCTTCCTCGAAATCCGCGCGGGCACGGGCGGCGACGAGTCCGCGCTGTTCGCCGGCGACCTGCTGCGCATGTACACCCGCTACGCCGAGCGCCAGGGCTGGCGCTGCGAGCTGCTGTCCGAATCACCCGGAGAAGTCGGCGGCTACAAAGAAGTGGTGCTGCGCATCGAGGACGCCGCCGGTGGCCCTGGCGTGTTCGGCCAGCTCCGGTTCGAATCGGGCGGCCACCGCGTGCAGCGCGTGCCGGCCACCGAGACACAGGGCCGCATTCACACAAGCGCATGCACGGTGGCCGTGCTGGCCGAGCCCGACGAAGCCCAGGCCGTGCAGATCAATCCGGCCGACCTGCGCATCGACACCTACCGCGCCAGTGGCGCCGGCGGCCAGCACATCAACAAGACCGATTCGGCCGTACGCATCACGCACATCCCGACCGGCATCGTGGCCGAGTGCCAGGACGACCGCAGCCAGCACCGCAACAAGGCCAAGGCGCTGCAGGTGCTCTCCGCGCGCATCCAGGAAAGGGAGCGCGCCGAGCGCGCCGCCAAGGACGCCGCACTGCGCAAGGGGCTCATCGGCAGCGGTGACCGCAGCGACCGTATCCGCACCTACAACTTCCCACAGGGCCGGCTCACGGATCACCGCATCAACCTCACGCTCTACAAGCTGACCTTCATCATGGACGGCGACCTGGGCGAAGTGCTGCAGGCCCTGCGCCACGCGCACGAAGCCGAACAGCTGGCCACGCTGGAGGCTGGTACATGACAGTCGCCGAAGCGCTGCGTGCTGCGGCCGCCCTGGGACTGGACCGGCTGGACGCACAGATCCTGCTGCTGCACACGCTGCAACGTCCAGCACATGACCGGGCCTGGCTGCTGGCCCATGACACCGACGAGGTGCCACAACCGCTGCTGCCACGCTTCCAGGCCGACTGTGTGCGCCGCGTGTCAGGCGAGCCCGTGGCCTACCTCGTGGGCGAGAAGGAATTCCACGGCCTGCCGCTGCAGGTCGACGCGCGCGTGCTGGTGCCGCGCCCCGACACCGAGACGCTGGTCGATTGGGCGCTCGACGTGCTGCAGGATGTGGCCGCGCCGCGCATCGTCGACCTGGGCACCGGCAGCGGTGCCATCGCTCTGGCGTTGGCGCATGCACGCCCGGACGCCCGCATCACGGCGGTGGACGCGAGCGCCCCGGCACTCAATGTGGCGCAAGCCAACGCCGCGCGTCTTGGCCTGGGCAACGTCCAGTTCCTGCAGGGTGACTGGCTGGACGGGCTCGACGGCCCGTTCGAGCTCATCGTCTCCAATCCGCCCTATATCGCCAACGACGACCCCCATCTGCCCGCCCTGCACCACGAGCCCCGCTCGGCCTTGGCAGGCGGCACTGACGGACTCGACGACATCCGTCGCATCGTCGCGCAGGCGCCGGCCCGGCTGGCTGCCAGTGGCTGGCTGCTGCTTGAACATGGCTGGGACCAGGCCCCCGCCGTGCGGACGTTGCTGGACGGCGCCGGCCTGTGGCACCCCATCAGCCGATCAGACCTTGCGGGCATCGAACGCTGCAGCGGCGCGCAGCGTGCGCCGGGCGGATAATGGCACCCAACACCCTGCTGTCACAGGAGACTTCCATGAGCGACACCCAGCAACGCATCGATTCCCTCGTCAAAGGCAATGACATCCTGCTCTTCATGAAGGGCAACGCCAGCTTCCCCATGTGCGGCTTCTCGGGCCGCGCCATCCAGATCCTCAAGGCCTGCGGCGTCGACACGCGCGCGCTCAAGACCGTGAACGTATTGGACGACGCCGAAATCCGCCAGGGCATCAAGGAATACAGCAACTGGCCCACCATTCCACAGCTCTACGTGAACGGCGAGTTCGTTGGCGGCTCGGACATCATGATGGAGATGTACGAGAACGGCGAGCTGCAGCAGCTGCTCGCGGACAAGGCCGCCTGAGCCTTCGGCATCCGCACGTTGCAATGACGGCCCCGGTCTTCCGGGGCCGTTTGCATTGCCAGGCCGGCCCCAGGATCAGAGGCACGGGCGGCAGCAGAGGCTATTGTCCGTAGGCGCGCCGCGCCTTATACGGGGTTGCCACGAACACGCCGCACCCTGCGCGAGGGCTACACTCGACGCGCCCCACCGGCGCCCGCATCAGCCCATGACCCTCACGCAGAGCTTCATCGTCATCCTCTTCCTGATCGTCGCGAGCGCCTTCTTCTCGGTCGCCGAGATCTCGCTGGCGGCGGCGCGGCGGCTGCGGCTGCGCCAGATGGCCGACGACGGCGATGCACGCGCCGAACGCGTGATGCGCGTGCAGGAACAGCCGGGCCACTACTTCACCGTGGTGCAGATCGGGCTCAACGCGGTGTCCATCCTCGGCGGCATCGTCGGCGAAGGCGCGCTCAGCCCGTACCTCACCGAATTCTTCTCGATCTGGCTGTCGCCCGGCCGCGCGGCCACCGCCGGCTTCCTGCTGTCGTTCTTCGCCGTCACCTCGCTGTTCATCCTGTTCGCCGACCTGTTCCCCAAGCGGCTGGGCATGACCAACCCGGAGAACCTGGCCGTACGTGTGATCGTGCCGATGCGGACGCTGATGTCGGTGCTGCGCCCCCTCGTGTGGCTCTACAGCCACGCGGCCGACCTGCTGTTCAAACTGCTGGGCCTGCCGTCCACACGCGACGATCGCATCACTTCCGACGACATCCTCGCGCTGACCGAAGCGGGAGCCCAGGCTGGCGTACTGGCGCGGCCCGAGCAGCAGGTGATCGCCAACGTGTTCGAGCTCGACACGCGCACCGTGGGCAGTGCCATGACGCCGCGCGACCGCATCGCCTACTTCCTCAAGGACGACCCGGACCAGGTGATTCGCGCCCGCATCGCGGCCGAGCCGTTCTCGACGTATCCGGTGTGCGAGGGCAACATCGATCACGTGGTCGGCTACGTGGATGCCAAGGACCTGTTCCAGCGCGCGCTCAACAACCAGCCCATCACGCTGGGCAGCGATGACCTCGTGCGCAAGATCCTCGTCGTGCCCGACCGCCTGACGCTGGCCGAAGTGCTGGAAGCCTTCCGCCAGGCGCACGAGGATTTCGCGGTCATCGTCAACGAGTACAGCCTGGTCGTCGGTGTCGTCACGCTCAACGACGTGATGAGCACGGTGATGGGCGAGCTGGTGATGACGCCGGAGGAAGAGCTCATCGTGCGGCGCGACGAGAACTCGTGGCTCATCGATGGCGCCACACCCATGCAGGACGTGCAGCGCGCGCTCGGCGTGGACGAATGGCCGCATGCGGACGAGTACGAAACGCTAGCCGGCTTTCTGATGGTGATGCTGCGCCGCGTGCCCCGGCGCACCGATTGCGTGAGCTGGAGCGGCCTGCGCTTCGAGGTGCTCGATGTCGACAGCTATCGCATCGACCAGGTGATGGTGTCGCGCGAAGGCGCCGCCATTGCTGCCGCGCCGGCCTCGTTGGTCAGGACGCCTGGGGGTCCTTGAACTCCCACTGCGCCTTGGCGCGCAACACGGCCGTGGGATAGGGTGCGCGGCCGCGGCTGCCGTTGTAGCGGCCCAGCGCCATGAACAGATCGCCGCGCTCTCGGTCGAGGTAGTGGCGCATGATCACGCAACCGAAGCGCAAGTTGGTCTGCATGTGGAACAGACTGCTTGGATCGCCATTGCCGATCACGCGCGTCCAGAATGGCATGACCTGCATATAGCCCCGCGCGCCTGCGCTGCTGACCGCGAACTTGCGGAATGCGCTTTCGACCTGGATCAGGCCCATGACCAGCGAGATGTCGAGACCGGCGCGGCGGCTCTCGTACCACGCGGTCTGGAGGAATTCGCGCCGCACGTCCCAGTCGGGCTTGCGGCGCTTGAGCCGTTCGCTCATCGCGCCCAGCCAGCGCAGATAGGACAGACGTGCCTCAGTGGTCGAGAACTCGGGCACGGGCGGCGCCGTGTTGGCGATGGCCGAGGTCAGCGCGGTACGCACGGAATCGGCCAGCGGCTCCTCGATCTGCGCCCCCGCCCAGACGGGCAGGGGCGCGCTGGCCGCCCCAAGTGCGGCCGAGCCAGCAGCCCAGCCCAGCCATCGCCGCCTGTGCAAGCCGGAGTGCGGCGCTGCCATCGTCATTCGACCTTGCCGGCTCCGGAATCAGGCCTGCAACCGGCCCTTCAGGAACGTGCGGATCTCATCGGGCGCGACCTTGGTCGCGGCGGTGTCCCGGCGGTGCTGGTATTCCAGCTGGCCTTCTTTGAGGCCGCGGTCGGAGATCACCACGCGGTGCGGCACGCCGATCAGTTCCCAGTCGGCGAACATCGCGCCGGGGCGCTCGCCGCGGTCGTCGAGGATCACGTCGACACCGGAGGCGAGCAGGTCGGCGAGCAGCGCTTCGGCCGATTCGCGTACCGCGTCGCTGCGGTCCATGCCGATCGGGCAGATCACGACGGTGAACGGCGCGATGGCGTCGGGCCAGATGATGCCGCGCTCGTCGTGGTTCTGTTCGATCGCTGCCGCCGGCAGGCGCGTGATGCCGATGCCGTAGCAGCCCATCTCCAGCAGCCGCGGCTTGCCACCTTCGTCGAGGAAGGTGGCGTTCATGGCCTGGCTGTACTTGGTGCCGAGCACGAACACATGTCCCACTTCGATGCCGCGCTCGATGGCCAGTTCACCCTTGCCGTCGGGCGACAGGTCGCCGGCCACCACGTTGCGGATGTCGGCCACCAGCGCAGGTTCGGGCAGGTCGCGTCCCCAGTTGACGCCGGTTATGTGGAAGTCGGGCTCGTTGGCTCCGCAGATCCAGTCGGACATGAGGGCCACTTCGCGGTCGGCAACGACCTTGACCGGCAGCTTCGTGTTCAGCGGACCAAGATAGCCCGGCTTGCAGCCGAAGTAGGCCTCGATCTCGCCGACCGTGGCAAAACGGAAGCCGCCCAGGCCCGGCAGCTTGCCCACTTTGACCTCATTCATGTCGTGATCGCCACGCAGCAGCAGCAGCCAGACTTGCGTGGCCTTGAGCGCGCCGGCCTCGTCAACGGTGTCGGTAGCCAGCACCAGCGACTTCACCGTGGTGGACAGCGGCACGCCCAGCAACTGGGCCACGTCGGCGCAGGTGGACTTGCCAGGCGTCGGCGTCTTCGTGAGCGTGGCCGATGCGGCGCCGCGCGGGCCCTGCGGCGCCAGGGCTTCGGCCTTCTCCATGTTGGCCGCGTAATCGCTGCCGGGGCAGTAGACGATCGCATCCTCGCCCGTGGCAGCGATCACCTGGAATTCCTCGGACAGGTCGCCACCGATGGCGCCGCTGTCGGCGGCCACGGCGCGGTAGCGCAGGCCGAAGCGGTCGAAGATGCGGCGGTAGGCGTCTGCCATGGTCTTGTAACTGGCCTTGGCGCCATCGAGATCACGGTCGAAGCTGTAGGCGTCTTTCATGATGAACTCGCGTCCGCGCATCAGGCCGAAGCGCGGACGGCGCTCATCACGGAACTTGGTCTGGATCTGGTAGAAATTCCTGGGCAGCTGTTTGTAGCTGCGCAGCTCCTGCCGGGCAATGTCGGTCACCACCTCTTCGGACGTCGGCTGCACGATGAAGTCACGCTCGTGGCGATCCTGGATGCGCAGCAACTCCGGCCCCATCTTGTCGAAGCGCCCGGTCTCCTGCCAGAGCTCGGCTGGCTGCACCACAGGCATCGTCAGCTCGACAGCGCCCGCGCGGTTCATCTCCTCGCGCACGATCGCCTCCACCTTGCGGATGACCCGCAGTCCCATGGGCATGTAGGTGTAGATACCCGCACCAAGCTTTTTGACCATGCCGGCGCGCGTCATGAGCTTGTGGCTCGCCACTTCGGCATCAGCAGGCGCTTCCTTGAGCGTGGAAATGAAGAACTGGGAGGCTTTCATGGACGATGCACAGGACGAGGGGAGGAGCAAACCGGCCTTGCCGCGCGAGGGGCGCGGTGCATAATGGACTCAGTTTGAAAATTGGGGTTTGATTATGCTCGACCGGGACGGCTTTCGACCCAATGTCGGCATCATCCTGCTCAACCAGAAGAACCAGGTCTTCTGGGGCAAGCGCATACGCACGCATTCCTGGCAGTTTCCGCAGGGTGGCATCGATCGGGGAGAGAATCCCGAACAGGCCATGTTCCGCGAACTGCACGAGGAAGTGGGCCTCCAGCCCGAGCACGTGCGCATCGTGGCCCGGACCCGCGACTGGTTGCGCTACGAGGTGCCAGACCGCTATATCCGGCGTGACGCGCGCGGACATTACAAGGGACAGAAACAGATCTGGTTCCTGCTGCAGCTCGTCGGGCAGGACTGGGATCTCAACCTGCGCGCGACCGACCACCCCGAGTTCGACGCGTGGCGCTGGAACGACTACTGGGTGCCGCTGGACGTGGTGGTCGAGTTCAAGCGTGGTGTTTACGAACTCGCCCTTACAGAACTGTCACGGTATCTGCCCAGGCAAGATCATCGCAACCGCTATCTGCGGGGCGGCAATCGGAGCCGCGAGTCCGAAGCGGCATCGGTCAACGACATCGCGATGCGCGCACACCTTGAACTGCCGCCAGGTGCCACTTTCGATCCGAATCCATGAAGTTCACGTCGCTGCGCCGCAAACTCCTGGCCGTTACCCTCCCCCTGCTGTCTGGCTTGGCCGCAGCGCAATTGGTCGATCCAGATCCCCAATGGCTGGAGGGCGACGTACCGCCGCCGCCGGCCTTCGACCTCAAGCGCGGCATCGCAATCGAGATGCCCGCGTTCCTTTCGCTCAGATTCGCGGTCGACCCGCAGACACTGAGCGTGGGGCCGGATGGCGTGGTGCGCTATGTGATGATGGCCGCCAGCGACAGCGGCGTCGTCAATGCAATGTACGAAGGCATCCGCTGCAACACGAGTGAGGTACGCACCTACGCACGCTACAACAGCGGATCCGGCTGGACGACGACTTCCGGCGCGTCGGCCGAATGGCGTGGCCTGCGTGACCGCATGCCCTCGCATCATGCTGCGGAGTTCGCCCGGCAGGGCGCGTGCGACGGTCGGGCGGCTCAGAATTCACCGCAAGCCATCATCCGCGCGCTGAAAAGTCCCCCGTCGCAGCTGTGAGACGAACTTGCCTGAGCAGGCAGTCGGCTCAGGCAGAGGCGGCGGCTGAGCGTACGAGCGTCAGCACCAGGTTGTCACGATGAACCATTTCGGGCTCGGCTGCGTAGCCGAGCACCGCTTCGAACTCCGAAGATGCGCGGCGGCATACGAGTCGGGCCTCCGCGCTGGAATAGTTGGCAAGGCCTCGTGCGACTTCCTCACCGTCAGGTCCGCGGACGGCGATCACGTCACCACGCGCAAACTCACCCTCGACCGCCGTCATGCCGATGGGCAGCAGGCTCTTGCCCTCGTCGCGCACCTTGGCTGCCGCACCAGCATCCACGCGCACCGCACCACGCAGCTGAAGATGGTCGGCAATCCATTGTTTGCGGGCCTGGTTCTTCTGGGTCTGCGCAACGAGCAGCGTACCGATGCGCTCGCCCCGCGATAGCCGCAGCAACGCGTCCGGCTCGCGTCCCCAGGCGATGACCGTCGAGGCTCCAGAGCCGGCCGCACGCTTGGCAGCCAGGATCTTGGTGATCATTCCGCCCCTGCCGATGCTGGACCCCGCGCCACCGGCCATGGCCTCGAGCCGGGCATCGCCAGCCTTGGCTTCGTGCACGAACTCGGCTGACGGATCGCGCCGCGGATCGGCGGTGTACAGGCCCTTCTGGTCGGTGAGGATCACCAGCAGGTCGGCCTCCACCAGGTTCGCAACGAGCGCGCCCAGAGTGTCGTTGTCGCCGAACTTGATCTCGTCGTTGACGACGGTGTCGTTCTCGTTGATGACCGGCACCACACTCATGCGCAGCAGCGTGAGCAAGGTGGATCGCGCGTTCAGGTAACGCTCGCGGTCGGCCAGATCGGCATGGGTGAGCAGGACCTGCGCACTGCGCAAGCCGTTCTCGCGCAGCTTGCTCTCGTACATCTGCGCCAGCCCCATCTGCCCCACGGCGGCAGCGGCCTGGAGTTCGTGCACTTCGCGCGGCCGCGAGGTCCAGCCCAGACGCTTCATGCCTTCGGCGATCGCGCCGCTCGACACCATGATGACCTCGCGTCCCGCCGAAGCGCCGGCCTGCATCAGCGCAGCCATCTGGCGACACCATTCACCGATGGCCGCCTCGTCCAGGCCTCGCCCTTCGTTGGTCACCAGGCTGGACCCGACCTTGACGACGATGCGCCGCGCATCGCGCAGCACGGGGGAAAGCTCGGAAAGTTCCATGGGCAGCGGTCAAGGCGCCGGAGCATCTCCGGCGAAGCGGGGATCGACTTCCACCGGCGCCTGCTCCTGCAGTTGCTGCGCGTGGATGTGCTGGTAGACCGCCTGAATGAGTGGCTCGCACCCTTCCCGCGTGAGCGCCGAGATCTCGAACACGGGCCCCTTCCAGCGCATGCGGCGCACGAAATCCTTCACGCGCGCGGCGCGCTCGTCCACCGGCACCATGTCCAGCTTGTTGAGGACGATCCAGCGTGGCTTGTCATACAACTCCGCGTCATACTTCTTGAGCTCGGCGACGATGGCCTTCGCCTGCGTCACGGGATCAACGCCTTCATCGAACGGGGCCAGATCGACGAGATGCAGCAGCAGGCGCGTGCGTTGCAGATGGCGCAGGAACTGGTGCCCCAGGCCGGCCCCCTCGGAAGCCCCCTCGATCAGCCCCGGCACGTCGGCAACCACGAAGCTTTGCTCGGGTCCGACGCGCACCACACCCAGATTCGGATGCAGCGTGGTGAAAGGATAGTCGGCGATCTTGGGCCGGGCGTTGGAGATTGCCGCGATCAGCGTGGACTTGCCAGCGTTCGGCATGCCGAGCAGGCCGACGTCGGCCAGCACCTTGAGTTCAAGCTTCAGGCTCTTGCGCTCACCGGGCCATCCGGGCGTCTTCTGGCGTGGCGCACGGTTGATGGCACTCTTGAAGCGCATGTTGCCGAAGCCACCATCGCCACCCTTGGCGATCATCAGCGTCTGGCCGGGCTGCAGCAATTCGTAGAGCACTTCGCCGGTCTCGGCATCGGTGATGATGGTGCCCACCGGCATGCGCAACGTGATGTCGTCGCCAGCAGCGCCAAACATGTCGGAGCCCATACCGTGCTGGCCGCGCTTGGCTTCGTGGCGTCGCGAGAAGCGGAAGTCCACCAGCGTGTTCAGGCTCTGGTCCGCAACGGCGAAGACGTGACCACCACGGCCCCCGTCACCGCCATTGGGTCCGCCGAATTCCTTGTACTTCTCGTGCCGGAACGAGACGCAGCCGTTCCCACCATCGCCGGCAGCGATGTCAATGAATGCTTCGTCGACGAACTTCATGGCGCGATTCTAGGTTGCCCCAGGCAGCATCAGCACCAACAAAAAAGCCCTGCGCCAGACGCAGGGCTTCGTGCGGCCGTGATGCCGTGCCGCTTCAGGCGGCAGGGGTGATGTTGACCGTATGCTTGTTCAGCGCACCCTTCACGCCGAACGACACGTGGCCGTCGACGAGGGCGAACAGCGTGTGGTCCTTGCCCACGCCGACGTTGGTGCCTGCATGGAAACGCGTGCCGCGCTGACGCACGATGATCGAGCCTGCGCTGATCAATTCGCCGCCGAAAGCCTTCACGCCGAGCATCTTGGGCTTGGAATCACGCCCGTTGCGCGTAGAGCCGCCGCCTTTTTTCTGTGCCATGTCAGAACTCCTTGGTTAGCCTGCGATGGCACCGATTTGCAGTTCGGTGAACTGCTGACGGTGACCTTGGCGCTTCTGATAGTGCTTGCGGCGACGCATCTTGAAAATGCGCACCTTGTCGTGTTTGCCATGGGCCACGACCGTAGCCGTGACGGTAGCACCGGACACCAGGGGCGTGCCCACCTTGAGTTCACCACCGGAGCCGATGGCAAGAACCTGGTCGATCACGATTTCCTGGCCAACGTCCGCAGCAATCTGTTCTACCTTGATCTTCTCGCCGGCTGCAACGCGATACTGCTTGCCGCCGGTTTTTATGACCGCGTACATGTTTGACCTCTCGAAATTGGAAGCTCCACGGACGAATTTCCGCAGAGCCCAAGATTATAGCATTGTTTGCAGTCGCTAACATGAAGCGCCATTTCCTGGCCGGTTAGCACCAGACCGCTCCCTATAATCCGCCCGATCCGCCGCCAGCCGGCAATTTGTACCGCCCGACCGTTGGCTTCTTCCTCCAGCACTTCCGCAGCACTTGAACTGATCTCCGCAGACATGCGGCAGGTCGACGCGGTCATCGACCAACGACTGGATTCCGGCGTCCCGCTGGTGGGCGAAGTCGCGCGCTACATCATTTCCGCAGGCGGCAAGCGGTTGCGCCCGGCCCTGCTGCTGCTGGTATCCGGCGCCCTGGGCAACACCTCGGAGCAACGCTTCAACCTGGCGGCCGTGGTCGAGTTCATCCACACCGCCACGCTGCTGCACGATGACGTCGTCGACGCCTCCACGCTGCGTCGCGGGCGCGCAACAGCCAACGAAACCTTCGGCAACCCTGCCAGCGTGCTGGTGGGCGACTTCCTGCACTCGCGCGCCTTCCAGATGATGCTGGACGCCAACGACATGCGCGTCATGCAGATCCTCGCAGATGCCACCAATGTGCTGGCCGAAGGCGAAGTGCTGCAGTTGATGAACACGCATGACCCGTCGCTCGACGAGGCCGGCTACCTGCGCGTCATCGAATCGAAAACTGCCAAGCTGTTCGAAGCGAGCACGCGGCTCGCCGCGGTACTGGCCAGGTCCTCGCCGCAAGTCGAGTCTGCATGCGCCACGTACGGGCAGGCGATCGGCACGGCCTTCCAGGTGATCGACGACGTCCTCGATTACCACGGAAGCGCCGAAGAAACCGGCAAGAACCTGGGCGACGACCTGCGCGAGGGCAAGACCACGTTGCCACTGATCATCGCCATGCAACGGGGCACGCCGGAGCAACGCGACCTGATCCGCCGCGCGATCGAAACCGGCAATGCGGAAGAACTGCCGCATATTGTCGAGATCGTCCGCTCGACTGGCGCGCTCGACGCCACACGGGAAGCCGCAGCGGCCCAGGCCGAGCGCGCGATCGCGGCAATTTCGGTGCTGCCACCCAATCAATACACAAATGCCCTGCTACAATTAGCGGCTCAGCTGCTTGAGCGGCGCGCCTGAGTCTTCAGGAGAGCGACGACACAGCGCAGCTTTCGGGGTGTAGCTTAGCCTGGTAGAGCGCTACGTTCGGGACGTAGAGGCCGGAGGTTCGAATCCTCTCACCCCGACCATGTTTTCACGTATTTGTTCCGTTCTTCCAACTGAATCGGAACAGTGCGCGGGTTTTCGATTTACAGTGCCAGACCGATCAGCGATGATCGGGCCGTCGCTTTTTGTCCCCCCTCGCCACGAAAGACATGGCCGCCGCGGATTCCCTCATGAAGGCCTCCCCCAGTGTTACCCTGCCGGGACTGGCGCATGCCTTGATCACCGCAGGCAAGCTCGAACTCAAGACCGCGGAAGACGCCTACCGCCGGGCGCAGAGCAACAACAACAGCTTCATCGCGGAACTCACAGGGTCCGGGGCGATTTCGTCGGCCGAGCTCGCTCATGCCATGTCGGCCGCTTACGGCGCGCCGCTTCTCGATATCGACGCGGTCGACCTCCAGCGCCTGCCCAAGGAATTGCTGGATGTGAAGATCTGCCAGGAGTTCCGCGTCGTCGTGCTCAGCCGGCGCGGCAACCGCCTGATCGTTGCAACAGCCGACCCCTCGGATGCCAAGGCCGCCGAGCGCATCAAGTTCGCCACGCAGATGGGCGTCGACTGGATCATCGGCGAATACGACAAGCTTGCCCGCATGGTCGAGGCCAACGCGACCACGGCCAGCGAGGCGATGGACAACATCATCGGGGACGACTTCGAATTCGACGAAGCCTCGATGGAAAGCGGCAACGACGCCCCCGACTCTGCGGCCATCGCCGAGGTCGAGGACGCGCCGGTCGTCAAATTCCTGCACAAGATGCTGCTCGATGCGTTCAGCATGCGCGCATCCGACCTGCACTTCGAACCGTACGAGCACAACTACCGCGTTCGTTTCCGCATCGACGGTGAACTGCGCGAAATCGCCAGCCCGCCGATCGCGATCAAGGACAAGCTCGCCTCGCGCATCAAGGTCATCTCCAAGCTCGACATCTCCGAGAAGCGCGTTCCGCAGGACGGCCGGATGAAGATGAAAGTCGGTCCGGACCGCGTGATCGACTTCCGCGTGAGCACGCTGCCGACCTTGTTCGGCGAGAAGATCGTGATCCGTATCCTCGACCCGAGCAGCGCCAAGCTCGGCATCGATGCACTGGGCTACGACGCCGAAGAAAAGGAACGCCTGCTCAAGGCGATCTCTCGTCCCTACGGCATGATCCTGGTGACGGGTCCGACCGGCTCGGGCAAGACAGTGTCGCTGTACACCTGCCTGAACCTGCTCAACAAGCCAGGCGTGAACATCGCGACGGCTGAAGATCCGTCAGAAATCAACCTGCCGGGCGTCAACCAGGTCAATGTCAACGAGAAGGCCGGCCTCACTTTCGCGACCGCGCTCAAGTCGTTCCTGCGGCAGGATCCGGACATCATCATGGTCGGCGAAATCCGCGACCTGGAAACCGCGGACATCGCCATCAAGGCGGCGCAGACCGGCCACATGGTGCTGTCCACGCTGCACACGAACGACGCGCCCACCACGCTCACGCGCATGCGCAACATGGGCATCGCGCCATTCAACATCGCGTCCAGCGTCATCCTGATCACTGCGCAGCGGCTGGCGCGGCGCCTCTGCACAGTCTGCAAGCAGCCGATCGACATCCCGCAGCAGGCGTTGCTGGATGCCGGCTTCAGGGCCGAGGATCTGGACGGCAGCTGGAAGCCCTACCACGCGGTCGGCTGCAACGCGTGCAACAACGGCTACAAGGGCCGTGTCGGCATCTACCAAGTCATGCCGATCAGCGAGGATATCCAGCGCATCATCCTGGCCGACGGCAGTGCGCTCGACATTGCACGCCAGGCCGAGGCCGAAGGCGTGCGTTCGCTGCGCCAGTCGGGACTGCACAAGGTTCGACAGGGATTGACCTCGCTCGAGGAAGTCCTGGCCGTGACCAACGAATAACACAGGGCATCAGAGGGCAACATGGCAACTGCGGCGTCCCGGGACATCAAGGAATTCGTCTACGAGTGGGAAGGCAAAGACCGCAATGGCAAGCAGGTGCGCGGCGAGTTGCGCGCATCGGGCGAGAACCAGGTCCAGGCCTACCTTCGCCGCCAGGGCATCCTGAGCAGCAAGATCAAGAAGCGGCGCATGGGTGGCGGCAAAGCCATCAAGCCCAAGGATCTCGCGATCTTCACGCGCCAGCTGGCAACCATGATGAAGGCGGGCGTGCCACTGCTGCAGGCCTTCGACATCGTGGGCCGCGGCAATGCGAACGCCAGCGTGACCAAGCTGCTCAACGAGATCCGGGCCGACGTGGAAACCGGCACCTCGCTCTCGGCCGCCTTCCGCAAGTTCCCGATGTACTTCGACAACCTGTACTGCAACCTGGTGGAAGCCGGTGAAGCGGCAGGTATTCTGGAAGAGTTGCTGGACCGGCTCGCGGTCTACATGGAGAAGACCGAGGCCATCAAGTCGAAGATCAAGTCGGCGCTGATGTACCCGATCTCGGTGCTGGTCGTGGCGTTCGTCGTCGTCACCGTGATCATGATTTTCGTGATCCCGGCCTTCAAGAGCACGTTCAGCGCGTTCGGGGCCGACTTGCCGGGCCCGACGCTGTTCGTCATTGCGCTCAGCGAGATCTTCGTGGCGTGGTGGTGGCTGATCTTCGGCGTCATCGGCGGCACGGTGTACTTCTTCATGCAGGCCTGGAAGCGCAACGAGAAGATGCAGATGTTCATGGACCGGGTCATGCTCAAGATGCCCGTGTTCGGCGCCCTGGTCGAGAAATCCTGCATCGCCCGCTGGACCCGCACACTGGCCACCATGTTCGCCGCAGGCGTGCCATTGGTCGATGCGCTCGACTCGGTCGGCGGTGCCTCGGGCAATTCGGTGTATGCCAAGGCCACCGAAAAGATCCAGCAGGAAGTCTCCACCGGTACCAGCCTCACCGCCGCCATGGGCAACGCGAACCTGTTCCCGACGATGGTGCTGCAGATGTGCGCCATCGGCGAGGAGTCCGGCTCCATCGATCACATGCTGGGCAAGGCCGCCGATTTCTACGAGGCCGAGGTGGATGACATGGTCGCCGGCCTGTCGAGCTTGATGGAGCCGATCATCATCGTGTTCCTTGGCGGCCTGATTGGCGGCATCGTGATCTCGATGTACTTGCCGATCTTCAAGCTCGGCCAAGTCGTTTGATGACGGAGCCCGACTGGCTGAACGCCGGCATCGGCGTTCTTCTGGGATTGCTGATCGGCAGCTTCCTCAATGTCGTCATCCTGCGGCTGCCCGCGACGATGTATCGGGACTGGCTGCGTGAGGCGGCCGACAACCTGCTGCCCGCCGAGCCAGCGCAAGGCATTGACACATCGCTGTGGGATCTTGTGTTCAAGGGCCGCCGCGCGCCACCAGCGCACCTGCATGCCAGCGCGAGGGAAGCCGCCGAGGCGATTGAAACACTGGAGCCGCTGGGTATTGCCCGCCCACGCTCGCGCTGCGGACAGTGCGGCCATGGCATCCGCTGGTTCGAGAATCTGCCGGTGGTGAGCTACATCGCGCTGCGTGGCCGTTGCAGCGCCTGCAAGGCGCCGATCGGATGGCGCTACCCCGCCGTCGAGTTGGTCATGGCCGCCTTCTTCGGGCTTTGCGCATGGCGTTGGGGCCTGACGCCGCTGGCGCTCGTCTGGGCTGCGTTCGCTGCGCTGCTGATCTGCCAGTTCGTGATCGACATCGACACGCAGCTCTTGCCCGATTCGCTCAACTACCTCCTGCTGTGGCTGGGCCTGATCGTGTCGGCACTGGGCTGGACGGTGCCGCTGTCCTCGGCGGTGTGGGGCGCTGCCGGCGGCTATCTCGTCCTCTGGACCTTCTACCACCTGTACCGCCTGCTCACGGGCAAGGAAGGCATGGGGTTCGGGGATTTCAAGTTGATGGGCGCGTTGGGCGCGTGGCTGGGCGCGGACTACCTGCTGGCCATCCTGCTGATGTCCTCCGTGGTGGGCGCGATCCTCGGCAGCGTGATGCTGCTGGTCGGCCGCTTGGCACATAAGGACATTCCCATTGCCTTCGGTCCGTACCTCGCAGGGGCCGGCCTGCTGTGCCTGGTCGTCGGCCCGCAGGAGTTGCGCGCTCTGATGCCGTTCGCTTTCCCGTTGACCGTCCGCTGACTGTGCCGCCTATGCGCAAGCTGGGCCTCACCGGCGGCATCGGCAGCGGCAAGAGTACCGTCGCTCGCATGCTGACCGGGTTGGGCGCCGCGTTGATCGATGCCGACGCCAATGCGCGGTCCGTCACGGCAGCGGGTGGACTGGCCATCCAGGCGATCCGCAATGAGTTCGGCGCCGAGTTCATCGGAGCCGACGGAGCGCTGGATCGCGCGCGCATGCGCGCCCTCGCCTTCGAGACCCCGGCCGCACGGCAGAAGCTCGAAGCCATCATCCATCCGCTGGTCGGCCTGCTGGGCGAGCAGCAACTGGCAGAAGCCGCCCGTGCAGGCCATCGTTGTGCTGTCTTCGACGTTCCCCTGCTGGTCGAGTCCGGCCGCTGGCGTGCCCGCCTCGATCACGTGCTGGTCGTCGATTGCACGCCGGATACGCAAGTGGAGCGCGTGGTGGCGCGCAGTGGCCTCGAGGCTGACGCGGTGCGGGCCATCATCACGGCTCAAGCGACGCGGGCCGAACGACTTGCCGCCGCAGACGCCGTGATCTTCAACGAAGGCATCACGTTGGACGAACTTCACGTTCAGGTCCAAGCCGTCGCACGACGCTTCGGGCTATGATCGGACGCAGGAAGCCCGACGCGTGATCCTCTACGAATACCCGTTCAACGAACGCATCCGCACCTATCTGCGCCTGGAGCACCTGTTCCGACGTCTCGGTGATCTGGTGCCCAGCGATCACGCACTGCACCACCACTACGCACTGACGACTGTGTTCGAGGTCATGGACGTAGCCGCGCGGGCCGACCTCAAGTCCGACGTCCTCAAAGACCTCGAGAAGCAGAAGCACGTGTTGGCGGGCTACCGCGGCAACCCGGCCATTGCCGAGGGTGTGCTCGATCAGGTCATCGGCCAGCTCGATGGCTGCTTCTCGGCGCTCAATGCGTTGCCCGGCAAGGCCGGCCAGCCGCTGACCGAGAACGAGTGGCTCATGAGCATCCGCAGCCGCGCGGGAATTCCTGGCGGCACCTGCGAGTTCGACCTGCCCGCCTACTACGCCTGGCAGCACGAGCCGGCGGACATCCGGCGCGCCGACCTCGAACGCTGGGCCGGCACGCTGGCACCGCTGGCCGAGTCCATTCATATGCTGTTGCGCCTGCTGCGCGATTCCGGCGCCCCTCAAAAGGTCGTTGCGGCAGGCGGCCAGTTCCAGCAAACGCTGCCTCAGGGCCGCACGTTCCAGTTGCTGCGCATGACGATTGATCCGTCGCTCGGCCTGATTCCCGAGATCAGCGGCAACCGTCTCATCGTCTCTGTGCGCCTGATGCGCCGGGATCCGGCCGACCAGCGTCTGCATGCCTGCGTCGAGGACACGGCCTTCGAGCTCACGCTCTGCTCCTGATACGGTCCATGGACGTGCCGCCGAGCGATTCCACGAAGAAACCGCGTATCGTCACCTGCCCCGCGTGCGGCGGCAGCAGCGTGTACGGACCGGGCAATCCGTTTCGCCCCTTCTGCAGCGAGCGCTGCAAGGGCATCGATCTCGGTGCCTGGGCCAGCGAGCAATTCCGTATGCCGGTCGATGCACCGCCCGATGAGCCGTTTGGCGATCCCAAGCTGCAATGATGCAGCGGCGCGCTCAGTCTGAATGGACGGCGCCGGTGTGGCCGCGCTCCTGGGCCAGCCAATCAAGCACCGGATAAGCCCCCGGCAGCACAGGGCTCACCTGCAGCGGCAAGTGCTGCCACGACATCGACTGCCCCTCGCGCATTTCGAAGTCGCCCTCCCAGTGCCGTACCTTGCACCAGTGCAGCCGCACCAGCGCATGAGGGTAATCGTGTTCGGTGACCTTCCAGACCTCGGCAGCGCCAATGGTGACGCCCAGTTCTTCCTGCAACTCTCGGCGCAGCGCCTGCTCGACGGTTTCGCCGGCTTCCAGCTTGCCTCCCGGGAACTCCCAATAGCCCGCGTAGGGCTTGCCTTCGGGCCGCGAGGTGAGCAGCAGCGCATCGTCGTCCCGCAACAGGATGCCGACCGCGACTTCGGTGTGCTGGCGGGTGGGGCGCTCGTCCGCGCTCATTTGGCCACTTCCTGGTGCCGGCCCGCCCAATCTCGCGCGAACTGGTATGCCACGCGGCCGCTGCGCGACCCACGCTCGAGCGCCCACACCAGCGACTCGGCGCGCGCAGCAGCGATATCTGCCCGCGACACGCCCATGGATGCCAACCACTGCGCCACGATGACCAGGTACTCCTCCTGGCTGAATGGATAGAAGCTCACCCAGAGGCCGAAGCGCTCCGAAAGCGAGATTTTTTCCTCGACTACTTCCCCCGGATGCACTTCGCCATCGTCGGTGTGGGTGTAGGTGAGGTTTTCCTTCATGTACTCGGGCAACAGATGGCGCCGATTGCTGGTCGCGTAGATCAGTACGTTGGGCGTCGATGCTGCCACCGAACCATCGAGGATCGACTTGAGCGCTTTGTAGCCGGCCTCGCCGTCCTCGAAGCTCAGGTCGTCGCAGAACACGACGAACTTCTCGGGCCGGTCGGCCACGATGTCGATGATGTCGGGCAGATCGGTGAGATCAGCCTTGTCCACCTCGATGAGGCGCAGTCCTCGCGTGGAGAACTCGTTGAGACAGGCCTTGATGAGCGAGGATTTTCCGGTTCCGCGGGCACCAGTAAGCAGCACGTTGTTGGCCGGCTGGCCGCCGACGAACTGGCGCGTATTGCGCAGGATTTTTTCTTTCTGCGGTTCGATCTCCTTGAGATCGTTCAGGCGCATGGCGGACACGTGTCGCACCGGCTCCAGCGCGCCATGGCCCGAACTCCGCTTGCGGTAGCGCCAGGCGATGGCGGCCGTCCAGTCAGGGGCGGTCAGGGGCTGCGGCAACACCGCCTCGATACGCGAGAGCAGGCGCTCGGCCCGCTCCAGGAACTGCTCGAATTTCTCGTTCATCTCGTGCTGCGCGTTCAGGGACCGGCCATGACCGCCCGTCAGGAGCGGTAGTCGGCGTTGATGGTGACGTAGTCGTGGCTGAAATCGCACGTCCAGACCGTGTCGGCGGCCGTGCCGCGGCCCAGCACCACGCGCACCGTGATCTCCTGCTGCTTCATCACGCGCTGGCCGTCTTCCTCCCGGTAGGCCGGGTTGCGACCTCCCTTGACGGCGACATGCACATCGTCGAGGTAAAGATCGATTCCGGTCTGGTCGAGATCGCCGATGCCGGCATAGCCTACAGCCGCCAGGATGCGGCCCAGGTTCGGGTCGCTGGCGAAGAAGGCCGTCTTTACCAAGGGCGAGTGCGCGATGGCATACGCCACCTGGCGGCACTCGGCCGCGTCGCGTCCGCCCTCGACCCGCACGGTGATGAATTTGGTGGCCCCCTCGCCATCGCGCACGATGGCCTGCGCCAGCTGTCGCGCCACATCGAGCATCGCGGCCTTGAGCGCCTGGCCCTGCGCGCTGTCCAGCGAGGTGATGGGGGCGTGCGCCGCACGGTTCGTTGCGATCACGACGAACGAATCGTTGGTAGAGGTATCGCCGTCCACCGTCACGCGGTTGAAAGAGCCGTCGGCCAGTTCGGTAGCCAGTCGGTGCATCAGCGCGGCGTCGATCGCGGCATCGGTGGCCATGAAGCCCAGCATGGTCGCCATGTTCGGGCGGATCATTCCTGCACCCTTGCTGATGCCGGTAATCGTCACGGTCGCGCCGCCGATCTGTACCTGCGCGCTGGCCGCCTTTGGCACCGTATCCGTGGTCATGATGCCTTCGGCAGCGCGAAGCCAGTGGGCTGGCGCGGCATCGGCGATGGCCGCCGGCAGGCCGGCGACGATGCGGTCGACCGGTAGCGGCTCCATGATCACGCCGGTGGAGAACGGCAGCACCTGCTGCGGCGACAGGCCGAGGGCCAAAGCGGCAGCCTCGCAGGTCTTGCGGGCGCGTGCGAGGCCGTCCTCGCCAGTGCCGGCATTGGCGTTGCCCGTATTGACCACGATGGCCCGCACGCCGGAGCCCGCAGCCAGGTGCTCGCGGCACACCTGCACGGGCGCGGCGCAGAAACGGTTCTGTGTGAACACGCCCCCGACCGACGCACCCTCGTCGAGCAACACGACGGTCAGGTCCTTGCGGCCCACCTTGCGCACACCCGCCTCGGCCACGCCGATGCGTACACCGGGCACGGCATGCAGTTCATTCGCTTGGGGAAGGCGCAGGTTGACGGGCATGGGGTGCTCCTGGAACGAAGGCGAAAGGATTGAGAAGACGAAAAGGCCCGCGCCGGATCAGCGCAGGCCGCCTGACGGCATCAGGCCAGCTTTCCGTGGCACTGCTTGTACTTCTTGCCGCTGCCGCAGGGGCACGGGTCATTGCGCCCCACGCGCGGCAAGGCTGCGGCCTGCGCGCCGAGCGCACCGCCGGCCGCCGGCGTGGTCTCGGCCTCGCCGCTCTCGGTGGGAGCGGTGTAGGTG
>JAGOCV010000273.1 GCA_017998575.1 Burkholderiaceae bacterium | reverse complement strand
GCATGAGCCGCCCGACCCTGTTCGTCGTCACGATGCCAGGCCGCAGTCCAGTCGATCAGAGGCTGTCGCTTCGCGCCGTGCGCCTGTACCCGGACAGCCCGTACCTTCAGCGCGAATGGCTGCGCGCGGTGGCCGTGGTCAGAAGCACCTCGCGCGGATGGCATCTGGACCAGCCGGTGGAGCGCCGGCAATGAAGCGCGACGGCACACACACGCTCGAATACGTGATGCTGGCCCTGTTCCTGGGCTGGGTCGCGGCAACCATCTTCGGAGGCTGACATGCACACCATCACACCACACCGCTTCGACGAGGACAGCGTTCTCGCCTACCGCGAGCACGAGGGCCAGATCGACGACGAGCACGACGCGGCGCGTGACTACGAGTCCGAGGCCGGGCGCTACGAAGCGTTGACCTTCGGAGAAAACGTATTCGCCTGGTCCGCCATCGTCAGCGGCCTGGCGATGTTCGCCTTGGCCGTCTCGGTTCTGTTCGGACACAACCCCTTCTAGGGCGCCTTCCACTCTCATCCCAGCTTGCGTGACTCACAAGCCAAAGACGCCGCACCAGCGACCCGCGACGATGCCCTATCTCATGTTCTCGCGGCACGAATCCCACCTGGAAGGCCGAAAGCTGACAGGGTGGCTGATGGTGTGGAACGAGTCAACCGATCAACGATTTCCCGCCCTTTGGCCTCAAGTTTTAGGTGTTGGCCGGGCACAATTTTGGAGAGACTGATGCAATACATCCGAGACCTTATCCACGACATCCGCATGGCGCTTGCGGTGTTCCTGCTGGCGCCGAACTGTGACCTGTCGCGGCGTGCCGCGAGTGAGAAGGACAAGACGTGAGCAATCAAGCAATGGAAGTGGTGGAGCCCAAGCGCACCACCATGACGCACGCACCGCAGGCGCAAGCCGTGGCGACAACTCCGGCGCAACTGCTGGAGATCGCGGTTTCGCAGAACGCGGACATCGACAAGCTGGAGCGCCTGATGGCGCTGCAAGAGCGGTGGGAAGCCAACGAAGCCCGCAAGGAGTTCGTGCTGGCGATGGCCGCCTTCAAGCAGGAGCCGCTGGACATCTTCAAGCGCAAGGAAGTCGGCTACACCACCAAGGACGGCGAGTTCGTCGGCTACAAGCACGCCACCCTGTCCGACGTTGCAAACGTCGTGGTCCCGTCGATGGCGCGGCATGACCTGTCGCACCGCTGGGACGTGAAGCAGGAGGGCGGCCGGATCATCGTCACCTGCGTCGTGACCCACAAGCGAGGCCACAGCGAGACGGTGACGCTGGATGGGTCGCCCGACTCCAGCGGCAAGAAGAACGCCATCCAGCAGGTCGCCAGCACCGTGACCTATCTCCAGCGGTACACCCTGCTGCTGGCTACCGGCCTGGCCGCGCAGGACCAGATGGACGACGACGGCCAAAGCGCCGGCAAGGGAGAGACGGACATCGGCGACCTCCTGGCCGAGTTGTACGAGATCACCGACGACCAGAAGGCTCTCCAGTTCTGGCAGCAGCGGCGCGAGGCCTTGCGCAGCGATGCAGGCGCCTACGGGCGCTTCAAGCAAGCCGTGGCCGACCATCGGCGCAGCATCAGCGGGGGTGCGCAATGATCGAGTGGAGCTACGCCCCGCAGGGCACCGACGAGTGGCTGAATGCCCGTCGTGGCCGCATCACCGGCTCGCAGTTCAAGGTCACGCGAGACCGGCTGAAGAACGGTGAGTACACCAGCAAAGCCAAGCTCTACGCCATGGACACGGCCCGCGAGCGGTGCGGCGGGAAGGCTGCTGACGTGTACGTCAACAGTGCCATGCGCTTCGGCACCGAGCAGGAGCCGCTGGCGCGCGTTGCCTACGAGGACGCGACCGGCCTGCTGGTGGAAGAGGTCGGGTTCGCCTTCACCACCGACGGCAAGTTCGGCGCCAGCCCCGACGGCCTGGTCGATCACGACGGGATGGTCGAAATCAAGACGATGGTGAGCAGCGACACGCTGTTCAAGGCCGTCGTCGCCGGCGAGCACGGCGAGTACATCGACCAGATCAACGGCTCGATGTGGCTGCTGGGCCGCAAGTGGTGCGACCTGATCCTGTGGGCGCCCGATCTTCCCGCAGAGCTGCGCCTGACGGTGCGCCGGATCTACCGCGACGACAACGCGGTGGACGCCATGGTCGACGACCTGATGGCCTTCGATCGGCTGGTCGGGCAGTACGAGGCGCAACTGCGCGGCGCCATCACCGGCCGCGCTGTCGCACCCGCGCCCGCACCCGCAGCCTCAGCCAAGGCCACGGCGTCGACCCCCATCCCTGCAGACATTTTCGGAGGCTGACATGAACGCCACCCTGGAATTCCCACCCATCGACGAGACGATGGCCGAGCAGACGCGCAGCGCAGTGGTCGCCGCGCCTGAGCCCGCGCAAGACCTGGCCACGATGGACCTGAAGACCATCGCGCTGTCGGGCTTCTACCCGCACAGCCGCCAGGCCGAGGAGGCCAAGGCCGCGCTCACCGGGCTGGTTCTGGACCTGTCCAACCAGGCCCGCATCGACGAAGCCAAGAGCCTGCGCTGGCGCCTGATCGGGCAGCCTATGGCCGACGTGCGCAAGCTCACCAAGGCCATGAAGTCCACGCTGGCCAGCGCCAGCAAGGCCATCGGCGCCGAGGAGGACCGCGTGCTGGCCGAGTTCGGCAAGGCCGATGCACTCATCACGCCGAACATCCAGGCCCGCGAGGACGAGATCGAGGCCGAGCGCGAAGCCAAGGCGCAGGCCGAGGCCGAGCGCAAGGCCAAGCACCAGGCCGGCATCGAGCGCATCCAGTCCTACGTGCGCATCGCCCGCGAGAAGCGGCTGACGTCCGACGGCATCGCCGGCGGCATCACCGTGCTGGACGGCATGGATTTCGGCGACGACTGGCAGGAGTACCGCGAGCAGGCCGTCGCCGCGCGTGACGAAGCGCGCAATGCGCTGCAGGCCCTGCATGCCGAGGTCAAGGCCCGCGAGGAGCAGGCCGCGGAAACCGAGCGCTTGCGCCGGCTGGCCGAGCAGCAGGCTGCCGAGCTGGAGCGGCTGCGCGCCGCCGAGCGCGAGCGCCAAGCCGCCGAGGCGCGCGCCGAGTCAGAGCGCCTGGAGGCCCTGGCCATCCAGCAGCGCGACGCCCGCGAACGCGCCGCTGCCGCATCGAAGGAATACACCGAAGGGCCGGACGCTCCCCAGGTTTTGAAGGAAGAGGCGGAAACGCCCGACGCTACCGACCGAGCGACCACGGCCGATGCAAGCCCGAGCGGCGGCTCCATGGGCGCAGGGCAACCGGCCGCCGCCGGCCCCGCTGGCGGGCCGATCACCACGCTCAAGCTCGGCGCCATCTCCGACCGCCTGGGATTCACGCTCACCCGCGCCTTTGTCGAGAGCCTGGGCATCAATCCCGTGGGCACCGAGAAGGCCGCAGTGCTGTTCGCTGAGAGCGACTGGCCGCGCTTGTGCGATGCGCTGGTTGCGCATATCCAGGCCAATCGTGGTGTGGCCTGACCAATTCACGGGCGACCACGGCGTGACCAAGCATGCAAACGAGACAGGGCCGGATGCCGTGGGCTCTCCGGTTGAGCGAGGGGTTGGGCGGCTGGTGCCGGAGCGCGCGGGATTCCTGGAGCAGATTGAGGCGTGCCGCCGTGAGGTCGCGCAGTGGCCCGAGTGGATGCGCCAGGAGCGCACCGTACCGGCCTGGATGACAAACCACTCGACCGACCTATGAGCACGCAGTTGCACGAAGACCCGGCCGACCCGAGCCCGCATGAGCCGCTGCCGGCCTGCGACTGTCGCCAGTGCATCAGAGACCGCGGAGACGTGCGCTGGGGCCTGCCGCGCGAGATGACGGAGTTCATCGTGTGCCAGAAGTGCGGCAACAAGCGATGCCCTCACGCCACGAACCACCGCAACGAATGCACGGACAGCAATGCGCCAGGGCAACCCGGCAGCGAATACTGAAAGCCGCCCAACGTGGAGCTAACGGGCTTGCGCCCGCAAGGAGCAACGAATGACAACTGACCTGCCGGCGCAAGTCCTGTTGAGCGCAGGGTTGGGCCGCTGGGTGAGCGTGCGCGAGCGCTTGCCGGACAGCGATAGCCCGGTGCTGGTGTACACGCCGAAGAACGCGCACGCGAAGGTGTGGATTGACTGCTGGCAGATGCAGCGCGAGGCGCCGCTGAGCTGGAGCAGCGCGACTATTGAAACCGGCTTCATGTGGGACGGCTTCGAGTTCGAGGACGTGACGCATTGGATGCCGCTGCCGGCCGCGCCTGTTGGTGGCTGCACTTACCCGCAATGCGAGTGTGAAGGCCCCGGCGACGACGGCGGCTGTGGCAGCGCGGAGCGGCCTAACGTTGGAGTTGAGCCGGTGACCCCGGCCACGGAGGAATGATGACCACAGAAGCAACGCCGGGGGCACTCGGCTCGAACGACCAGTTAGGCCCCAACGCACTGACGTATGCACGCGAACGTGTGTCGCTGCTTGGTGCTGGCGAGCACATGGATACCGTGAACCGTGCGCTTGACGCCCTGGAGGGCCTGCCTGTGGCTGCGCTGCTGGGCGGCTGGACGTTCAAAGGCTTTACCGCTTGGGCGCAGGGGCTTGAGAGCGAGATTGCGCGGCTGACTGCGGCGCTGAAGCAGGCAAACGACCAAGCCGAACACTTTGAGCGGCTTTGGTACTTGACCAACGAAGATGCCGCCCGCTACGCCTTTGCCAAGACGCTGGAAGGCCAAGTGGTGACGATGGAGACGTTCAAAGTGCGCGGCGCCGCAGAGCTTGACCAAGCGCTTGACGACGCGATGATGGAAGAAGCCGAGGCACACGGCGAGCCACAAAGCGCCGTTGCAGCCGCTTATGGCGGCCTTGTGCAGACCCCTCAAGGCTGACCTTGGGGCCTAACGTTTGAGGTAACCGGGGACCAACGGCATGAACGAACCTGACCAACGCGAGACGGCCGCGCCTGCCGTTGGTACTCCGGTTGACCGAGGGGTTGGGCGGCTGGCGCCGGAGCGCGCGGGCGGCGGCGGCATGACGTACCACTGGCTGGTGGAGAACTTCACCCCGGAAGGCCAAAGCACCGGGCTCTACATGGCCTGCCAAGTGAATATGACCCTGACAGCCGACGTGAACGCGGCGCGCAAGTTCCGCCGCCAGCGCACGGCCGAGTTCCGTGCGCTGGACATGCGCGAAGCCAGGAGCGGTGACTGGCGGGCTGTGGAGCACGGCTTCGATGACAGCAAGCCGCCCAACTAGTCGATACCGCAACCATGAAAAGTCGCAGCCGGCACCATCGCAGCAAGTGGGCACACTGCAACACGCCCGAGGCCAAGCGCCGCCGACGCGCAGAAGCCGACGCGCGACGCGAGGCAATCTGCGCCACGCTGCCGCCAGCCTACGCAGGGCCTGAGCCGCTGTCGCGCTGGCAGTCTGTGGTCGTGCTGGACGCGCACGGCCAGGTCATGCACCGCGTTGAC
>JAGOCV010000023.1 GCA_017998575.1 Burkholderiaceae bacterium | reverse complement strand
GGGAAAGACGTCGTAGTACTTGCGGATGTCGGCGGCAGCGTCCGAGCTCATGGCGCGGCTGAGTTCGGCCATCACACGGGCGTCGGTCAGCGCCAGGTTCCAGAGCTTGTCGTCTTCACGGGCCTGGCGGCGCTTTTCGGCCCAGGTGGCGGCCGTGGCGCGGATGCTGGCGGTCACGGTGCGCAGCGGCGATGCCAGCAGGGCGAGTGCAGCGAAAGCGATCGCCCACATCACCAGCCAGGCAGCCATGGCATGGCCGTCGGTCCAGCGGTCGACGAGCTGGCTGGATGCCACCACCAGACCGGCCACGACGGCGGCCAGCAGCAGCGAGGCCGTACCGCGCGTGCCTTCGAATCGGTGGGCGAGGACCTTCAGCGCCTCGATGGCGTTGCCGGCGCGAGCCACGCCGGGGTGCTGAGTCGAGTAATCCAGTTGAATGAAGCTGGCCATGATGTCGTTTCCCTTGTGTTGTCTGGTTCACGGGGCACGTGCCCTGTGCATGGAACGAATCTTAGGGTTTACCCTCCATGTTTCCAAGTTTATATTGGTGATCCCAATCATTCACACTGAAAATGACTGACCGTTTGTGAGAACTCATGGCGACATGGCAGCCAAGCACCCGAACTTCCGCACCCTCGACCTGAACCTGCTGCGCGTCTTCGACGAGGTGATGGCCGAGCGCAACCTCACCCGCGCCGCACGCAATCTGTCGATCACCCAACCGGCAGTGAGCAACGCGCTGCGGCGGTTGCGCGACACGCTGGGCGACGAGCTGGTTCGCCGCGCCGGCCAGGGCATCGAGCCGACGCCGCGTGCGCTGGTGTTGTGGCCGGCCGTGCGCGACGCGCTGCGTCAGTTGCAGGTGTCGCTGCTGCCCAGCGTGTTCGTGCCGGCCGAGGCGCAAAGCACTTTCGTTCTGGCCATGGCCGACGCCACGGCCGCCGAGATCATTCCGGGCCTGGTGGAAATCGTGGAAGCCGAGGCGCCCGGCGTGTCGCTGCGGGTGGTGCCGCTGACAACGCGCGATCCCCGCCGCCTGCTCGACGAAGAAGCGGCCGACCTGGCCATCGGTTACTTTCCCGCCGTGCTGGCCGACCTCACCGCGCGCACGCAGAACGACAGCGCGGTGGCGTTCGACCATGAACGGCTCTATGACGGCGAGTACGTGTGCGTGATGCGCCGTGGCCATCCGCTGACACAGGAAGCACTCACTCTGGACCGGTTCTGCGAGGCCCGCCACATGCTGGTGAGCTATTCCGGTCGCCCCTACGGCTTCATTGACGAGGCGCTGGCCTCGCTGGGCCGCCAGCGGCGGGTGGTGCTCACGGTGAACCAGTTCTTCACCGCCGGAAGGGTGGTGACCAGTTCCAACCTGCTGACCGTGCTGCCCCGCCATTTCGTGCGGACAACCGGCATCGCCGATGAATTGACCGTGCGCGACTTGCCGTTCGATGTGCCCGTGGTGCACGTCGATGCGCTCTGGCACCGGCGGCAACAGCAGCAAAGCGCCCACCAGTGGCTGCGGCGCGCCGTGGTGCGCTCGGCCCGCAAGGCGTTCGCGACAGGGCGTCCGATCTGAGGGCGGCTGGTTTTGCCAGCCGCTTCGCTCAACGCACCACGCGCAGGTAGGCGTGGGCGGCGGCGCGCAATTCCTGCGCCTGATGCGGGTCGACCCCGCGGGCGTCGGCGCGCTCCATCAGCGATGCGGCGAGGTCGGTGTCGGTGCCCACAGGCTGACGCAGCCATTGGTAGATCTGGGCGATGAGGGTGAACATGATGTGTTTCGGCGCCTTGTGGGCACCCGGTTGGTGGATGACTGAAGATTAAGGGTTAACCCTAGGACTTTCCAGCCCCCTTTGATGCCGCTTGTGCATGGGGCCGGCAGCTGGCGGCATAACCCGTCCGGTTCGCCCGCCCGGATGCCTGCTGCGCGCGCCGCTAGACTCGCAAGCCACGATGAAACTGCAGCTGCTGTCCGACCTGCACCTGGAAACCCAGCCTGACTTCCGGCCCGAACCCGCGCCGGGCGCCGACCTGCTGGTGCTGGCGGGCGACATCGGTTCCTACCAGGCCGGCTCGCGCCTTCCGGGCAGCGACTTCGGACTGGAGCATTTCTCGCCGCTCCCCGCTGGCGCCGGGTGGCCCACGCCGGTGCTCTATGTGCCGGGCAACCACGAGTACGACGGGTTCGATTTCGACGAGGCGCACGAGCGCCTGCGCCACACCTGCGACCGGCTGGGCCTGATCTGGCTGGAGCGCGAGAGCTGCGTGATCGACGGCGTGCGCTTCGTGGGCACCACGCTCTGGAGCGACTTCGACGCGCTGGCCCCCAGGGGAGACGGTCCCGGCGCGCTGGCGGCGCAGCTCAAGGCGCGCAGCAAGGCCTTCCGCGCCGCCGACTACTACCTGCGAACCACGGGCACCACGCGGAGCGGCGAGCCGTGGCTGGCCCAGGGCGTGCGCGAACAGGCGGCCGTGTGCCGGGCCTGGCTCGAACAGGCGCTGGCCCGGCCGTTCGACGGCAGCACCGTCGTGGTCACGCATTTCGCGCCCAGTCTGCACAGCGCCGATCCGCGCTATGGCATCACGCCGGGCACGGCTGGCTTCTGCAATGCCTGGGACGAGCTGCTGCCTTCCGCGCAGCTGTGGCTGCACGGCCACCTGCACGCGCCCAGCAACTACGTGGCCCGCGGTTGCCGCGTCGTCGCCAATCCACTGGGTTATGCCGGCAAGGGCGAGCAGGAAGCTTTCAGGCCCCGCCTGCTGGTGGAAGTGCCCCATCCTTGACGCGGATCAAGCGGCCCGGCGGGAGGCCGCTTCTATAGTCAGGGCTCCATCAGAGGAAAGGAATGCGAGATGAAGATTCTCCTGGCCGTCGACGGCAGCAAGTTCACCAAGAAGATGCTGGCTTACCTGAGCACGCACGACGAGGTGTTCGGCGCAGGCAACGACTACACCGCACTCACCGTGCAGACGCCGCTGCCGCCGCGCGCGCGCGCCGCCGTGGGCGCGGAGGTCGTCAACGAGTATTACGAGAGCGAGGCCCACAAGGTGCTGGCACCGATCGAGCGCTATCTCTCGCGCCAGGGCCGCAACGTCAAGAGCACCTGGAAGGTGGGCGCGGCCGGCGAGACCATCGCCAAGTTCGCCGATGCCGGCAAGTACGACCTGGTCATCATGGGCTCGCATGGCTACGGCACGCTGGGCAATCTGGTGCTGGGCTCGGTGGCCACGCAGGTGCTGGCCCGCGCCAAGGCACCGGTGCTGCTGGTGCGCTGACCGCCAGCCCCCGCCGGCCTGCGTGTGGCGTGCTCAACGCGCGCGCAGGCCGTCGAAGCAGGCCGACAGCGCCAGATCGAGGATCTCGTCGTCGCTGTACTGCCCGGTGCCCTGCAGCAGGCTGATGAGCGGGTCGCAGGCCCTTGCATAGAGCGCGTAGAGCACGGCCTGGGGCGGCAGCGCGGCGTTCAGGCTGCCATCGGCCTGCGCTTCGCGGATCCAGCCTTCGAGCGGCGCGCTCACCGAGCGCAAGGCCGCAAGGTATGCCGGATGCACCGACAGCGTGGCCCTGAGCGGCGAACGCGGGCCCGGCAGGATGGGCAGGTCACCCGCCAGGTGGACCTGCGCCGCCCAGCGCAGCACGGCATGCAGCCGCTTGAGCGGCGGCAGCGACAGCGGCACCTCGGCCACGTACTCGCCCGCGCGCTGCAGCACGTGGGCCATGGCCGCGGCGGCGAGGTCTTCCTTGCTCGGGAAATGCTTGTAGAGGCTGGGCTTGGCGATGCCCACGGCTGTGGCCACTTCGTCCACGGTCATGGCGTCGAAGCCCTTGTCGGCCATCAGGCGGCACACCGTGCCGACGATCGCACCCTCGCGCGCGCGCCGCATCTGAGCCTTGAAAGACAGCCCCTCGGGCGCCACCGTGTTCATCCACGAAATTCTAGGCGTGCGCCGTCGAGTGGCGGCAGGCCACGTCACCGGCCGAGGTCGTGTTTGTGGAACGACCTGAAACATTTCCGGCTTGCATGTATCTTTCCCGAGAACTAATGTCGCGCCAAGGCAGTCTGTTTCCGACGGGAGAGCAGCGGTGAGAAAACTCTGGATCGACACGGCGGGATGGGTGGGCGCGGGCCTCGCTGCGCTGTCGCTGGCGGTCGCCTCGCCTACGGATTCTTCAGTCATGGGCAAGCTGCCATTCACGCTCGCCAAGCGTGCCGACCGCCAGCCCGTGACCCTGCCTGCCGACCTGCCAGCACATCGCACGCTGGTCGTCGTCACTTTCAGGCGCGACCAGCGCGAGGATGCCGAACGCTGGATCCAGGGACTCGACCTGCGCCACACGACGGGCGTCCGGTGGGTACGCATGCCGGTGATCAACGCCCCGCCCGAGGGCACTGCACTCAGCGAGGCCGAAGACCGGCTGTTCGGCCACTTCGACAGCCACCCCGACCGCCAGAGCGTGCTCGCGGTCTTCACCGACCGCGAGGCCTTCCTTCGCCGCAGCGGCCTCACGCACCATGACCGCGTGCATGTGCTGGTGCTCAACCGAGAGGGCGACGTGCTCGCGCGCGCCGAGGGACCTTACGAAGCCGGCCGGGCCCTGGCCTTGCGCGAGACGTTGCTCGAAGACGACTGACGGCCGGGCTCAGCCGGTCTCGCCGCCTGGCAAGGTAAAGAAGAATGTGGCGCCGAGGCCCGGCGCCGATTCGGCCCAGATGCGGCCACCGTGGCGCTTGACGATGCGTTGCACCGTCGCCAGCCCGATGCCCGTCCCCGGGAAGTCGGTTGCCGAATGCAGGCGCTGGAATGCACCGAACAGCTTGCCGGCGTGGGCCATGTCGAAACCCGCCCCGTTGTCGCGCACGAAATACACCGGCCAGCCTTCTTCGAAACCCGACGTGCCCACCGTGATATCAGGCTCGGGATGGTGGCTGCTGAACTTCCAGGCGTTGCCCACCAGATTCTCGATCACCTGCCGCAGCAGGCGCGGGTCACCCCGGGCCACCAGGCCAGCCTGCACGCGCGTTGCCACCTGCCGCTGCGGATCGCGTTCGCGCCACGATGCGAGCGACTGCTCGGCCAGGGCGCCCAGGTCCACCTTTTCCTCGCGCATGGCCGCGCGCGTGATCTGCGAGAGCAGCAGCAGGCCTTCGATCAGCTCGCCCATCTGCCGCGTTCCGCTGCGGATGCGCGCGAGGAAGTGCTTCTGCCGCTCATCGGGGCTGGCCGCGAGCGAGCGCTCCAGCAGGTGGCTGAAGCCGTCGATGGCGTTCAGCGGCGTGCGCAGGTCGTGCGACACCGAGTACGAGAACGCCTCCAGCTCCTTGTTGGCCGCCGACAGCTGCGCCGTGCGGCGCTGCACGCGGTCTTCGAGTTCGGCATTGAGGCGCAGGATCTGGTCGCGCGCGCGCTTGCGCTCGCCAACGTCGGTATTGATCGCCAGCACGCTGTGCGGCCGGCCTTCGGTGTCGCGCACCAGCGTCCAGCGCCCTTCCACGGTGAGCATGCGGCCGTCGCGCGAGCGCTGCTCCAGCTCGCCCACCCACTCGCCGTGCTCGATCAGCGCGGCCATGGCGCGCTCGTACTGCTCGACGTCGTCGTACATGCGGTCGTACATCGGCCGGCCCACGGCCTCGCTCGCGCTCCAGCCGTACAGGCGCTCGGCGCCCTTGTTCCAGTAACGCACGAGCTTGTGGTCGACACTGCGGACGATGATCGCGTCGCGCGCGCGGTCCAGCAGCGAGGCCTGCTCCAGCAAGCGTTCGTTGGCCTCGCGCATGGCGCGCTCCGTGCGCCGCTGCTCGGCACGCGCGCGCAGGCTGGAGATGCCGTAGGCCAGGTTGGCCGCCAGCTCCTGCAGCAGCTTGACCTCTTCCCAGCGTGTTTTCGTCACCATGCCCGAGAACAGCGCGAGGAGGCCGAAGTTGCGCTGGCCGTCATGCAGCGGCAGGCAGATCATGCTGCGGAAGCCGCGCTCGAACGCCTGCGCGCGCCAGTGGAAGCCCACCGACTCGGCCATGATGTCCTCGCTCACCACCACGTGGCCGCTGCGGATGGTGCGGCCGGCCGGGCCCTGCCCACGCGGGTCGTTCTCGTCCCAGGTGAGCGTGATCTCGGTGAGGTAGCCCAACTCGTTGCCGGCCCAGGCCTGCGGCTGGATGGTGCGCTCGTCGTCTTCGAGCGCATAGCCCACCCAGGCCATCTCGTAGCCGCCGACATTGACGGCCAGCCGGCAGATTTCCAGCAGCAGTTCCTGCTCGTCCTCGGCACGCACCAGCGCCTCGTTGCCCCGGCTGAGCATCTGCAGCGCGCGGTTGGTGTGCATGAGGTCGATGTCGGCCTGCTTGCGCGGCGTGATGTCGCGCGCGATGCCCACCACGCGCTCGGGCTCGCCGGCCGGGCCGGCCACCGGATACGAATGGTCCTGCACCCAGCGCACGCTGCCGTCGGGGCGGATCACGCGGTACTGGATGTCGGACTGCTGCAGCGCGCCGGCCGCACGCCGGCCGTCCACGCGCACGCGGTCGTCGGGGTGCACGGAGGCGGTCCAGGTCGACGGATCTTCCAGCAGGCTGGCACTGCTGCGGCCCCACAGCGTCTCGTAGGCCGGGCTCACATAGAGGATGCGGCGGGTACGCGGGTCGTAGCTGTAGAACACGTCCTGGATGTTCTCGGCCAGTTCACGGAAGCGCCCCTCGCTGGCCCGCAGCGCGTCTTCGGCGCGCGATCGCTCGATGGCCAGGCGCACCAGCCGCTTGGCCACCTCCAGCAATGCGAGGCCTTCGGGATCGGGCACGCGCGAGGCGCCGTGATAGACCGCGAACACCGCCAGCACTTCCTGCCAGGCGCCCACGACGGGCATCGACCAGCACGAGGCCACGTCGAAGCGTTCGGCCAGATCGCGGTAGTGGCGCGCGAGCGGATCGTTGGCCACGTCTTTCACCACCACCAGCTGGCGCCGTGCGGCCGCCGTACCGCAGATGCTCTCGCCCTCGGCGACGGCCAGTCCGTCGATGGCTTCCAGGAACGGCTCGGGCAGGCTGACGGCGGCGCCGCGGCGCAGGACGCCCTCCTGATTGATCAGGACGCTGCAGCAACCGCCGTCCGCGCGCCGCTCCACCAGGCGGATGACCGCCTCGAGGATCTCGCCCAGCGGCACGCCCCCCGCGATCATCTCGAGCACCTGCTCCTGCCCGTGCTCGAACTCCTCCGCATGACGGCGCTCGGTGATGTCGGTGACGACCATCAGGCCGCCGATGAGTTCGCCGCGCAGGTCGAGCAGCGGGCGGATGCCGAAGCTGAGCACGCGATCGGGTCCGCGTTCCTGCCGCGCCAGCGCCTCCCAGGCGTCCAGGCTCTCGCCGCGGATGGCCCGCGCCAATGGCCGCAGCGCGGCCGGCAACGGCTCGCCGTCGGGCGTATACAGCTCGTGGCCCAGCGAGTCGGCGTCGAACGCGACGCCCTCGGGCGCACGGAAGAGGCCGCCCGCGGCGGCATTGAACAGCAACAGGCGGCCGTCGGTATCGGCGGCCACCACGCCCTCGCTCATGTTGTTGATGACCAGATCGAGCAACGCGTGTTCCTGCTCCACGTCGCGCAGCGTGCGGTCGAGTTCGGACTGGCGGCTCTGCAGCGCCTGCGCCATCTGGTTGAAGGTCGCGCCCAGACGGCTGATCTCGGGCGGTTGCGAGCCCGCCACCGGCACCCGCGCGCCCAGGTCGCCATCGGCCACGGCGCGTGCCTTGTCCAGCAGCGCGCGCGCCGGCCGCGCCATCAGCCATTCGCCCATCCACCAGGCGGCAAGGCCGCCGCCCAGCGCCGAGAGCAGCAGCACGGTGAGTTGCCAGCGGAGGTCGGCCAGCACCGGCGCGAGGATGGTCGCGCGTGGGGCGCTCACAGCCACGAGCAGCTGCGTGCCCGAAGGATCAGCGATGCGCGCGAAACCCCATTCGCGCGGCACGGGGGCGCTGTCGGAGGCCAGCTCCGCCCCCGCGACCCGGCGGTCCAGCGCCTGCAGCACCACGTCATCCGTCACGCGCGAGCCGACCTGTGCCGCCGCCGCGGGCCAGGCCGCCAGCACCACGCCGTCGTGGTCGAGCACCAGGGTGGACGATCCTTCCACACCGTCGGAGACCGCCGCGCCCAGCGCCGCGGCGACGGCGTCGATCCGCATCGACGCGAACACCACGGCCGTGACACCGCCGCCGCCGCGCGCGAGAACCGGCGCACCGAACAGCACCTGCTCGCGCCCGGTGCGTGCACTGCGTTCATAACCACCCATCAGAAAACGGCGCTGCGTGAGCATCTGCTCCAGCAGGTCGCGCGAGGCCTGCGGCAAGGCCGAGCGCGCCTCGCGCGAACTGCAGACCAGCTCACCCTCGGCGGAGACCAGCCCCATGCTGTTGTAAGCCGGGTATTGCGCCAGCAGGCCGGCGAAGTAGCGCATGCAGTCGGCCGGATCGGCGTCGCGCAGGGCCGGGGCGTTGCCCACGGCTTCGAGGAGATTGCGGGTGCGTTCCGTCAGGCGTTCCTGGGCGGCGACGGCAAGCCGGGCCTGCGACAGAAGGCGCTCGCGCGTGGTGTCCAGCGCCTCTCCCTGCTTGCGCGCGGTTTCCCACGCCACCAGGGCGAACATCGGGGCCAGCGCCACCAACACCAACAGAACCAGGCGGGCACGCAGCCCCAGCGCGCGCAACACGAAGACGACATCCCCCGGCCAACGTGGGCCGACAAAGCTTTCGCGCAGCATACACGCATGCCGCGACGCCGCGCCCCATGCTGGTCAAGGCGTGGCGCGGGCGGCACACTCGCGGCCATGCAGATCATCATCCTGGGCGCCGGCATCATCGGCGTCAGTACCGCCTGGCACCTGCTGAGGCAGGGCCACGACGTCACAGTCATCGACCGCCAACCCGATGCGGCACTGGAAACCAGCTTCGCCAACGCCGGCCAGATCTCGGTCAGCCATTGCGAGCCCTGGGCCAGCCGTGACACGCCAGTCAAACTCGCGCGCTGGCTGATGCGTCAGGACGCGCCGCTGCTGTTCCGGCCGCGCATGGACTGGCACCAGTGGTCATGGGGCGTACGATTCCTGTCCCAGTGCAACGACGCGGCCTTCGAGCGCAACGTGCGGCAGATTTCCGCGCTGGGTCGCTACAGCCACGAGGCGCTCAAGGCGGTGGTCGCGGCCACCGGCATCGAATACCACCGGCTCGAGCGCGGCATCGCCCACGTGTTCACCGACGCCCGGGCCTTCGAGGCCGCGGGCGCTGCGTCCGAACTGATGCGGCGCTTCGGTGTCGAGCGCCGTGTCGTCGACACGGCCGAGCTGCTGCGCATCGAGCCCGCGCTGTCCGCGTTCGGCCACCGCATCGTGGGTGGCACCTACACCGCCAGCGACGAAACCGGCGACGCGCGTGTGTTCACGCAGGCGCTGGCGCGCCGCTGCGCCGGGCTGGGCGGGCGCTTCCTGTGGGGCCGCGACGTGGAGCACCTCACGCGCGCGGGCGGCGCGGTCGAATCGGTGTCGGTGCGCGACCGCGCCACCGGCGGCCGGCTGGACATGACGGCCGATGCCTTCGTCGTCGCCTGCGGCAGCTGGAGCGCACCACTGCTGCGCACGGCCGGTGTCGGCCTGCCGATCTATCCCGGCAAGGGCTACAGCGCCACGCTGCGGCTGCTCGATCCTGATCGCGCGCCGTCGGTGTCGGTGATCGACGACGAGGTGAAATGCGCCATGACACGGCTGGGCGACCACCTGCGCGTGGCGGGCACGATCGAGCTGGGCGGCTGGGACGCTTCCATCGATTCGCCGCTGTCGCAGGCGCGCTGCCGCATGCTGGTCGATCGCGTGCGGCAGGTGCTGCCCGGCGTGTGCGATCTGCAGACGCCCAACTTCTGGGCCGGCCTGCGACCGGCGACGCCCACCAACATCCCCTTCATCGGCCGCACGAAGCTCCAGCGGCTGTGGGTCAACGCGGGCCATGGCACGCTGGGCTGGACGCATGGCGCGGGCTCGGGGCTCGCGCTGGCGGAGTTGATGGCAGGACGCCATCCCGGCATCCCGTTCGGATTTGTCGGCGTCGGCTGAGCCGGACGGGTCTCGACGCTCAGTGCAGCACGCGCGGCAGGCGCAGGAAGCCCTGCAGGAGCCGGTCGAACTCGTCGGGGGCTTCCAGGTTGTGCAGATGGCCGATGCCCGCGAGTTCGAAGAACGTGCTGCCCGCGATGGCGCCGGCCATGGCGCGCACCTCGGCCGGCGGCGCGACGCGGTCGAACTCGCCGGCCACCAGCAGCGTGGGCACGCTCAGGTGCGCCAGCAGCGAGCGGCGGTCGAAGCCACTCATGGCGTCGTGCGCGCGGCGATAGGTGGACGCATGCACGCCGGCCAGGCAGTGCTCGGCCAGCCGCACGCCTTCGGGCAGCGAGCCGGGCCCGATCCAGCGCGGCACGACCTGCCGGGCCGCATCGGCCATGTCGGCACCGGCATCGAGCAGGCCCAGCGGCTCACCCATCAGCCGCGCCGCCTCGGGCGCGCAGGCGGGGGTGACGCCACTGAGCACCAGCCGGTCGATCAGTTCGGGCCGTCGCGCCAGCACCTCCAGTGCCACCATACCGCCCAGGCCCTGTCCCACCACCATCACGGTGCCGCAGCGCAGCGCGTCGATGAGGGCGATGCAGCTGTCGGCCAGCGCCTTGAGGGTGTAGGGCTCGGTAGGCGCGCTGCGGCCGTAGCCGGGCATGTCCCAGGCGACGGCGCGCCAGCCGGCGGCCGCCAGGGTTTCGACCTGCGGTGCGAACGCGAGATGGCCGCCGGCCAGGCCGTGCAGCAGCAGCACGGTCGGCCCGCTGCCGAGCGCGGTGAACAAGGGGGGAGTGGGCATGCAGTGGGGGGTCGGACGGAATCCGGCCGGCGGCTTATTATCGAACGCTTGTCCCGCGCAGCCGATCGTCCTTCCGTGATGCCCCTTCCCGCCCAGGCCCTGCCTCCCGATTTTTCCGAACGCGAGTTCCGCCAGGCCCTGGGCATGTTCGCCACCGGGGTCACCATCGTCACGGCGCGCACCGCGCAGGGCGCGCTGGTGGGGCTCACGGCCAACTCGTTCAACTCGGTTTCGCTCAACCCGCCGCTGGTGCTCTGGAGCCTGGCGCGCGCGGCCGCATCGCTGCCGGTGCTGGCGGCCGGCTCGCACTACGCCGTCAACATCCTGGCCGCCGACCAGATGGCGCTGGCCGAACGCTTCGCCAGCAAGACGGTGGTGGACCGCTTCGACGGCGTGCCTTTCACCGAAGGCAGCGGCGGCGCGCCGCTGCTGGCGGGAGCGGCGGCGTCGTTCGAATGCTTCAACCGCAGCCGCTACGAGGAAGGCGACCACGTGATCTTCGTGGGCGAGGTGGAGCGCTGCACGCACCGGCCGGGCGCCTCGCCCCTGCTCTATCACGGCGGGCGGTTCTACACCGAGCATCCGCTCTGACCGCCGCGCCCGGCAGCCGCACACAACACAACGAATCAAGAGACGAGACGAGGGCACCGATGACCGAGCGCAAGGATCACCTGGACACGCTGGCCGTGTGCCTGCTGCTGGCGTGTTGCCTGTTCTGGGGGCTGCAGCAGATCCTGATCAAGTCCACCGTGGCCGAGGTGCCGCCGCTGTGGCAGGCCTCGCTGCGCATGTGGGGCGCGACCCTGCTGCTGATGGGCTGGTGCGCGCTGCGCGGCGTGCCGCTGTTCGGGCGCGACGGCACGCTGCCCGGCGGGCTGCTGGTGGGCACGCTGTTCGCCATCGAGTTCTGCTGCATCTACCTGGGGCTGCTCGACACCACGGCCTCGCGCCTGACGGTGTTCCTCTACACCTCACCCTTCGTGGTGGCGCTGCTGCTGCCGCGTTTCGTGCCCAGCGAGCGACTCACGCGGCTGCAGTGGACGGGCCTGCTGATCGCGTTCGCCGCCGTGGCCGTGGCGTTCAGCGAAGGCTTCTCGCACTCGTCACCGCGCCAGCTGCGCGGCGACGCGCTGGCGCTGGCGGCGGGCGTGGCCTGGGGCCTGACCACGCTGGCCATCCGCACCACGCGCGTGGCCACGGCCAGCCCCGAGAAGACACTGTTCTACCAGCTGGCCGTGACCGCGCTGGTAGCGCCGCTGCTGTCGCTGGCGCTGGGCGAGCGCTGGTCGCTGCAGCTGTCGGGCTGGGCGTGGTTCTCGCTGGCGCTGCAGGCCGGCGTGGGTGCGTTCGCCTCTTATCTGGCGTGGATGTGGATGTTGCGCCACTACCCGGCCACGAAGATGTCGTCGTTCGTCTTCCTCACGCCGATGTTCGCGCTGGGCTTCGGCGTGGTGCTGCTGGGCGAGCACCTGACGCTGGGCCTCGTGCTCGCGCTGGCCGCCGTGGCCACGGGCATCGTGCTGGTCAGCCGTGGCGGCACGCGGCGCTGAGGCGGCCCCGCAACCGCAACCGCAAGCGCCCTCAGACCGCGCCGTCCGCGCGCAGCGCGGCGATCGCAGCGTCGTCCAGTCCCAACTCTTTCAACACTTGCGCCGTGTGCTCGCCCAGCGCCGGCGGCGCGCGGCGCGTGACCACCGGCGTGTCGGACAGGCGCATGGGGCTGGCCACGGTGCGGATGGCGGCGATGCCGTCGCCGGCGTCGCGCGGCTGCGCCAGGGCAAGACCCCGCGCCTTCACCTGCGCATCGTCGAAGGCCTGTCCGATGTCGTTGATGGGGCCGCACGGCACGGCCTTGTCCCCGAGCAGCGCGATCCAGTCAGCCGTGGTGCGCGTGCGCGTGACGGCCTCCATGGCGGGGATCAGGTCGCCGCGGTGCTTCACGCGCAGCGTGTTCGTGGCATAGCGCGCATCCTGCGCCCACTGCGGCTGGCCGGCGGCCTCGCAGAAGCGGCGGAACTGGCCGTCGTTGCCGATGGCCAGCAGCATGGCGCCATCCTGCGTGGGGAAGTCCTGGTAGGGCGCGAGGCTGGGGTGGCTGTTGCCCTGGCGCGCCGGCACCTGGCCGGTGTTGAGGAAGCCCGTGGCCTGATTGGCGAGGATGGCCATGCCCACGTCGAGCAGCGCCATGTCGATGTGCTGCCCCCGGCCCGTGCGGCGGCGTGCCTCGATGGCGGCCAGGATGGCGCTGGTGGCATAGCAGCCGGTGAACAGGTCGGTCAGCGCCACGCCCACGCGCAGCGGCCCGCCGCCGGCGTCGCCATCGGCGCGGCCGGTGATGCTCATCATGCCGCTCATGGCCTGGATCATCAGGTCGTAGCCAGCGCGCGGCGCGTAGGGCCCGTCCTGTCCGAAGCCGGTCACCGAGCAGTAGATGAGGCGCGGGTTCAGCGCCGAGAGCGTCGGCCAGTCCAGTCCGTACTTCGCCAGGCCGCCGACCTTGAAGTTTTCCACCAGCACGTCGCTCTGCGCCGCCAGCTGGCGGATCAGCGCCTGTCCTTGCGGCCGCGCCATGTCCACGGTGACCGAGCGCTTGTTGCGGTTGCAGGCGGTGAAGTAGCTGGCCTGCGCGGTGTCGCGGCCGTCGTCGTCCTTGAGGAACGGCGGGCCCCAGTGGCGCGTGTCGTCGCCCTCGCCCGGTTTCTCGATCTTGATGACGTCGGCGCCCAGGTCGGCCAGCATCTGCGTGCACCAGGGCCCCGCGAGCACGCGCGAGAGGTCGAGGACCTTGATGTGTCCGAGGGCCGGCGGTCGGGCGGGTTCAGTGCTCATCTGGCGATCAGGTGGGGTCTCAGAACGCAGCCAGGCCGGTCTGGGCGCGGCCGAGAATGAGCGCGTGGATGTCGTGCGTGCCTTCGTAGGTGTTCACCACTTCCAGGTTGACCAGGTGGCGCGCCACGCCGAACTCGTCGCTGATGCCGTTGCCGCCCAGCATGTCGCGGGCCAGACGCGCGATGTCCAGCGCCTTGCCGCAGTTATTGCGCTTGATGAGGGAGGTGCCCTCCACCGAGGCTATTGCCAGGTCCTTCATGCGGCCAAAGCGCAGCGCGGCCTGCAGGCCCAGCGCGATCTCGGTCTGCATGTCGGCCAGCTTCTTCTGGATCAGCTGGTTGGCGGCCAGCGGGCGGCCGAACTGCTTGCGGTCCATCGTGTACTGGCGCGCGGTGTGCCAGCAGAACTCGGCCGCGCCCATGGCGCCCCAGGCGATGCCGTAGCGCGCGCTGTTGAGGCAGGTGAACGGACCCTTGAGGCCCTGCACCTCGGGGAAGGCGTTCTCTTCTGGCACGAACACGTCGTCCATCACGATCTCGCCGGTGATGGAGGCGCGCAGGCCGACCTTGCCGTGGATGGCGGGGGCCGAGAGGCCCTTCATGCCCTTGTCGAGGATGAAGCCGCGGATCGGGCCGACGGCACCCGCCTCGCTCACCTCCTTGGCCCAGACCACGAACACATCGGCGATGGGGCTGTTGGTGATCCACATCTTTGCCCCAGAGAGCTTGTAGCCGCCGGCCGTCTTGTGGGCACGCGTGGTCATGCTGCCGGGGTCGGAGCCGTGATCGGGCTCGGTCAGGCCGAAGCAGCCGATCCACTCGCCGGAAGCGAGCTTCGGCAGGTACTTCTGCTTCTGCGCCTCGGAGCCGAATTCGAAGATGGGCACCATCACCAGTGACGATTGCACGCTGGCCATCGAGCGGTAGCCCGAATCGACACGTTCGACCTCGCGTGCGATCAGACCATAGGCCACGTAGTTCAGGCCCGGGCCGCCGTACTGCTCGGGGATGGTGGGGCCCAGCAGGCCCACTTCGCCCATCTCGCGGAAGATCGTGACGTCGGTCGTCTCGTGACGGAACTGCTCCTGCACGCGCGGCATGAGCTTGTCCTGGCAATAGGCCGCGGCGGCGTCACGGATGGCGCGCTCGTCGTCGGTGAGTTGCTGCTCGATCAGGAAGGGGTCGTCCCATTGGAAGCGGGCGTGGGCCATGGCGTCGTCTCTCTCGTGCGGGGAAAGGGGCCGGGGATCCGGCAGGAAAGAAGTCATCCTAGCGGCGGCACCCCGTCCCATGCAAACGCTGATTGAGAACCAAGATATGCGCGCAGAACATGTCTTGTATGCTGCCGCCCATCCGTGTCACCCCACCACGCAGGCATCCACAACCCTCACAAGACACATATCAAGCCATGCGCCGTCGCATCCCGCCTCTCGATACCTTGCTGTGCTTCGACGCCGCCGCGCGCCACGAAAGCTACACGCGCGCCGCGCAGGAGCTCGCGCTGACGCAAAGCGCGGTGTCGCGCCGCATCGCGGCGCTCGAATCCTTTCTGGGCGTGCAACTGTTCCGCCGCACGCGCCACGGCGTCGCGCTCACGCCTGCCGGCGCGGCCTATGCCAGGCAGATGGCACAACGGCTGGCGGCAATGGAGCGCGACACGCTCGACGCCATGGCGCGCGCCGGCGGCAATGGCGAGGGCGGCGGCGCCGTGAGCCTGGCCGCCGTGCCCACCTTCGCCACGCGCTGGCTGTTGCCGCGCCTGCCCGCCTTCCACGCGCTGCATGCCGACGTGCAGATCCACATCGAGACGCGCACCCGCCCCTTCATGTTCTCCGACACCGAATTCGACGCCGCGCTCTACGCCGGTACGCCCGCGCAGGTGGCCAGCTGGGCCGGCACACGGGCGCAGTTGCTGATGCATGAGGACGTGGCGCCCGTCTGCAGCCCCGCGCTGCTGCCCGGGGGCAAGCCGCTCGCGCCGGTCGCCATCGCGCGCCTGCCGCTGCTCCAGCAGAGCACACGGCCGGACATGTGGGCCGCGTGGTTCGACGCGCAGCGCGTGCAGGCGCCGATGGCCCGCTCGGGGCCGCGCTACGAGCTCTTCTCGATGACCGCCGTCGCCGCGGCGCAGGGCATGGGCGTCGCGCTGGTGCCGGTGCTGCTGGTGCAGGACGAGATCGCGCGTGGCGAGCTCGTGCTGGCCTGTCGCCGCGTGCTGCGCGCCGAGCGCGGCTACTACCTCGTCACGCCCGACACGCCGCCGCGGCCCGCGCTGGCGGCCTTCGGCGAATGGCTGGCCGGGCAGGCCGGCGCCGCAGGCTGAGCCCGCTGCCGCGCGCCGCTCAGGCCTGCGGTTGCTCGGCCAGGCTGGTGATGGCGTAGCCCTTTTCGGCGATCTGCGTTTCGGGCCGCTCGATACCGAACTGCTCCCAGCGCTTCGCATGGTCGGCCAGCTCGACGCTGGTGCCGGCGGATTGCCAGTCGGTGTTGATCACCTCTTCCGGAATCTTCCGGCCTTCGGGCACGGCCAGATAACTGACACGGCCTTCGGCTTCGGGGCGGCGGTAGAGGTCGACACGCATGCGGGCTCCTTGGTGCTGGCTCGGATGCTCCGTTATCCCGCACGTCCGCGCGGTGCGATGTAGGACAAGTCCGGCCGCTTGGCGAAACCGGACGTGACGTGCACAGTGCGTCAGCGGCCAGTCGGGCTGCAGGCGGCGCTACCGCATCCCGTGATCGGCGTGGCCGGCAGCGCTCCGGCGTGGCCGATGCGGCCCGTCTCCAGGTCGAACCCCACGCTGCGCAGGTGCAGTGCCAGGCCGGCATCCATCGACAGCGCGTGCTGCACGAACCACGGCGCCAGCTCGCCCGCCATATGCCGGATCACGTCGAGCCGGCCGGCCGCGCCCTGATGCGCGCCCTCGCGCATCACCGACAGCACGACGCGGTGTTGCGTGGTGTGGCAGTTGGCCGCCGAAAAGCCGGTGGCGCGCATCCATTCGTCTTCGCGGCCGAAGTGGTCTTCGGTGTGGGCGATGAGCACTTCCCAGGCGTGCAGGAGGATGTCGTCTGTCGCGGCCTCCACCTGCGCCAGCAGTTCGACGAATTCCTCATGCGTGTCATCCATCGCCGGCACGTCGAGCACCAGCGCCTCGGACCATTCGAGCAGGGCCATGTGGGCCTCCTTTTCATGCAAGGCCACAAGGCTAGGCGCCACGCGACGGCGGCGCATTGATGCGCCGCAAGGATCGGCGCGCTTCAGGCGGTGGCGACGCCGCCGGCCGCCCGCTCGCGCGCCAGCGCCTCGTACCAGCCCAGGCAGCCGGGATTGGCCATGGCGTCACGGTTGACCACCTTCTCCAGCGGCTGGCCCAGCAGCAGCTTCTTGATCGGCAGCTCCTGCTTCTTGCCCGAGAGCGTGCGCGGGATCTCGGGCACCTGGTAGAGGGCGTCGGGCACGAAGCGCGGCGACAGCGCAGTGCGGATGGCGGCGTTGATGCGCCCGCGTAGCGCGTCGTCGAGCGTGTGCCCTTCGCGCAGCACGACGAACAGCGGCATCCAGCTCTCGCGGCCCAGGTATTCGAGATCGACCACCATGCTGTCGAGCACCTCGGGCAGCGCCTCGACCGCGCTGTAGAGCTCGCTCGTGCCCATGCGCAGGCCATGGCGGTTGATGGTGGCGTCGCTGCGGCCGTAGATGATGCAGCCGCCGTCGTCTGCGTTGATCTTCAGCCAGTCGCCATGGCGCCAGACGCCGGGATACATGTCGAAGTAGCTCGACGTGTAACGTGCGTTGCCGGGGTCGTTCCAGAAATAGAGCGGCATCGACGGGATGGGCCGCGTGCAGACCAGCTCGCCCACTTCGCCGATCACGGGCTGGCCCTGCTCGTTCCAGGCCTCGACGGCGCTGCCGATCATGCGGCACTGCATCTGGCCGGGCACCTGCGGCAGCTCGCGGTTGCCGCCGAGGAAGGCTCCGGCGAAATCCGTTCCGCCGGAAATGTTCGCCCACCAGATCTCCGGGACGCCCAGCCGCTCGAACTGCTGCGTGCCCCACTGCTGCACGTCGGCCGGCAGCGGCGAGCCCGTGGTGCCCAGCGAGCGCACGCGCGCCAGTTGCGGCCATTGCGACAGGTCGACGCCCGCCTTCATGCAGTTGCCATAGAACGCCGCGCCCGCGCCGAAGAAGGTGACGCCATGGTCCGCCGCGAAGCGCCACAGCACGCCCCAGTCGGGCCGCTCCTTGCTGCCGCCGGGGTTGCCGTCGTAGATGACGCAGGTGGTGCCACCCAGCAGGCCTGTGATCTGGCAGTTCCACATGATCCAGCCGGTGGAGCTGTACCAGAAGAAGCGCTCGCCGAAGCTGTTGGGCGCGTAGCTGCAGCCGACGTCGTTGTGCAGCTGGCACAGCGCGAGCATGACCAGCACCGTGCCGCCATGCCCGTGCACGATGGGCTTGGGCAGGCCGGTGGTGCCGCTGGAATAGACGATCCACAGCGGATGGTCGAACGGCAGCCACATCGGCTCGAAGGCGTCGGTCTGGGCGTCGTCGCGCGCGATGGCATCGGCGAACGCCGTACAGCCCCGGGCCAGCGGCTGGCCGCCCAGATTGGCCACCACCAGCGTGTGCCGCACGCCGGGCAGCGCCGCGCGCAGCTCGGCCACCACGGCCGCGCGGTCATGGTCGCGCCCGCCGTAGGTGACGCCGTCGCAGGCGATCAGCACCGTGGGCTCGATCTGGCGGAAGCGGTCGAGCACGGCGTGGGTGCCCATGTCGGGCGCGCACACGCTCCACACGCCGCCCAGGCTCACCACGGCGAGGAAGGCCACCATGGTCTCGGGCACGTTGGGCAGATAGGCCGCGACGCGGTCGCCGGGCTGCAGGCCCTGGGCCTTCAGGTGGAGCGCGAGCGACGCGACCTGGCGGCGCAGCTCGGGCCACGACATCTCGCGCCGCTGGCCGCGCTCGTTGTTGCTGACGATGGCCGGCTGGCCGGCCGCGTGCGCGGCCTCCACGTGCCGCAGCACCTGCTGCGCATAGTTGGACTGCGCGCCGGGAAACCACACCGCACCGGGCATGACGTCCTTGGCCAGCACAGCGGTGTGCGGCGTGGGCGATTGCAGGTCGAGGTAGTCGTGGATGCTTTGCCAGAAGGCGTCGAGGTCGGTGGTGGACCAGCGCCAGAGCGCATCGAAGCTGTCGAACGACAGGCCGCGCTCGCGCGCGAGCCAGTCTTGATAGAGGCGGATCTGGGGGGTGAATTGGGGCATGGGACGCGCGAACGATCGCTGCATGGACAACGCGCCGACGCTACCCCCGCTGCCGCCGCGAAGCCATTGGGGACTTCCAGACCACAGGCCGCCCGCGCGGCGGGCAGGCCCCTCAATCGAACTTGATCTTCGTGTCGCGTGCGATCTTGCGGAACAGTTGCAGGTCGTCGCCCGCGCGCTGGATCAGATCGGCCGGCGCGCCGCCCACGGGCAGCATGCCCAGGTCGGCCAGCCGCTGGCGCGTGCCCGGGTCCTTGAGGGCGTCGTTGAGCGCCTGGTTGAGTCGCGCGATGACGTCAGGCGGCGTGCCCACCGGCGCGAACAGGCCCAGCCACGACACCTGCTTGAAGTCGGGCATGCCGGCCTCCGCCACGGTGGGCGTGTCGGGAAAGCGCGGATCGCGCCGCACGTCGGTCACGGCGATCAGGCGCACCTTGCCGGCGTCGACGTAAGGCTTCACAGCACCGTCCATGGTCATGTCGAGCCGGCCGCCGGCCACATCCTGCACCGCGAGGGCGGTGGAGCGGTACGGGATGTGGACCATGAAGGTGCCGGTCATCTGCTTGAGCTGCTCGCCCGCGAAGTGCACCCCGCTGCCCGGGCCGGCGCTGCCGTAGTTGAGCTTGCCGGGGTTGCGGCGCGCGTACTCCACGAATTCGCCCAGCGTCTTCACCGGCAGGGCCGGATTCACGACGATGGACAGGCCATAGGTGGAGATGGTGCCCACGGGCGCGAGCGCCTTCGTGGGGTCGTAGCTGGCGGCGGCGTCGACCACCGGCAGGATCGCGTAGCTCGTGTTGCTCAGATAGAGCGTGTAGCCGTCGGGGGGCGACTTGATGGCCGCCTCGGTTCCCAGCTTGGTGCCGGCGCCGGGGCGGTTCTCGATCACCAGCGGCTGGCCCACCAGCTGGCCCATGCGCTCGGCCACGACGCGCGCGCCGATGTCCGTCACGCCGCCCGCCGGAAAGGGCACGATCACCTTGACCGGCTTGGCGGGATAGCCGCCCTGCGCCTGCGCGCCGAAGGCAGCGACGGCGCACAGCGCCGCGATGAGGGTCCTGATTTTCATGGTCTGTCTCCTTGTTCGTTCGTTGGTCGTATCGGGTCGTTCAGCGACCCAGGCCGTCCCAGCACAGGTATTTCATCTCGGTGTACTCCTCGATGCCGTGCGACGAGCCCTCGCGGCCGAGGCCGCTTTCCTTGATGCCGCCGAAGGGTGCGACCTCGTTGGATATCAGGCCGGTGTTGATGCCCAGCATGCCGGTCTCCAGCCGGCCGCTGACGCGCCAGATGCGCGCGGCGTCGCGGCTGTACAGATAGGCGGCCAGGCCGAACTCGGTGTCGTTGGCCAGGGCGATGGCTTCGTCTTCCGTCTCGAAGCAGAACAGCGGCATCACCGGGCCGAAGGTTTCCTCGCCCGCCACGCGCATCGCCGGTGTCATGTCGGCCAGCACGGTCGGCTCGATGAAGCAATCGCCCAGCGTGTGGCGGCGGCCACCGTGCAGCACGCGCGCGCCATGCGCCTGCGCGTCGGCCACGTGCTCCAGCGACTTGTCCGCCGCCGCCGTGTCGATCAGCGGGCCGATCTGCACGCCCTCGTCCAGCCCGTTGCCGACCTTGAGCGCGGCCACGCGCCCCACCACCTTGCGCGCGAATTCGTCGTACACGCCCGCCTGCACCAGCACCCGGTTGGCACCGATGCAGGACTGGCCGGTGTTGCGGAACTTGGCGGCCATCACGCCGTCCACCGCCGCGTCCAGGTCGGCGTCGTCGAAGACGATGAAGGGCGCGTTGCCGCCCAGCTCCATCGACACCTTCTTGACGCCGTCGGCGGCGTGGCGCAGCAGGATCTTGCCCACGGCCGTGGAGCCGGTGAAGGTGATCTTGCGCACGCGCGCGTCGTGGCACAGCGCGTCGCCGACGGCCGGCGCGTCCTCGCCCGCGACCGTGATGACGTTGAGCACGCCGGGCGGCATGCCCGCGCGCTGCGCCAGCTCGGCCAGCGCCAGCGCGGTCAATGGCGTCTGCTCGGCCGGCTTGACGACCATGGTGCAGCCGGCCGCCAGCGCCGGGGCTGCCTTGCGCGTGATCATGGCCGCGGGGAAGTTCCACGGCGTGATGGCCACCGCCACACCCACCGGCTCGCGCGTCACCACGATGCGCTGGCTAGCCTGCGGCGCGGGGATGATCTCGCCGCGCACGCGGCGGGCCTCTTCGGAGAACCAGCGCACGAACGAGGCGGCGTAGCGCACCTCGCCGCGCGCCTCGGCCAGCGGCTTGCCTTCCTCGAGCGTGATGAGCAGCGCGAGATCGTCGGTGTGTTCGGTGATCAGCTCGTACCAGCGGCGCAGGCAGGTGGCGCGCTCGTCGGCCGTGGTGGTGCGCCAGGTGGCGAAGGCCTGATGCGCCGCCGCGACCGCATTCCGCGCGCCATCCACGCCCAGGCGCGGCAGCTCGGCCAGCACTTCGCCGCTGGCCGGATTGCGCAGCGCGAAGCGGCCCTGCGGCGCCTGGGCCACCCACGCGCCACCGACGAAGGCGGCATCGCGCCACAGGCCGGGGTCTTTCAGCAGCGTCTTCATGGCACGGCTCACTGCGGATGGCGGCCGGCGAAGAAGGCCTCGTCGGGATCGCTGGTGGTCCTGAAGCCGGCGGCTTCGAGCCCCCGGCGCAGCGTGACCATGTCGCGCTGGTACAGGCGCGGCGTGGGGTGCGGGATCGGCCCGCCGTTGTAGCCCTGCAGCCAGGACTGGTACTTCCAGATCATGCGGTTGATGAGGCCGTTGCTGGCCACCGGCACGGCGTTCATGGCCTTGCGCGCCGGATCGATGCGGTACCACTCCTGGGTGACCTCGTCGAACTTCTTCTCGCGCAGCAGCCGGTGCATCTGCGGTAGCCACGCGCCGTAGTAGGCCGAGTAGTTGGTACCGCAGAACGGAATGTCGATCAGCTGGGCCAGCGGCACGAACTCGAATTCGAGCGGCACCGAGATGACGACTTCCTTGTGGAACTCGCGGTGCACCTCGATCGTCGACATGAAATTGGGCATGCCGCCTTCGGCCTTGATCGCGACGACGTTCGGGATCGTGTCCACCATGCGCCGCAGGAGCGGCACCGGCAGGTCGGCCGGGTGCAGGCGGCCAAAGCCCCAGGTGGGGATCGGGAAGACCATCACGGCCAGGTTCGTCGCGGCGCAGACCGCGCGCGTGTACTCGTAGATCTCGTCGTGCGACTTCGGATGGAAGTACGGCGGATAGCCCAGCAGCACCAGCTCGGCGCCGGCGGCTTCGGCCAGCCTGGCGGCCTCGATGTTGTCCTCCAGCGTGTTGAACACGGCGTGGTGCACGACGATGCTGCGGCCGGCGGCCTGATCGCACATCACCTCGCACAGCGTGCCGTACTGCGCCTGCGTGATCGCGACTTCGGAGCAGGCGAGCGAGCCGATGAAGCCGTGCTCGATCGACAGCTCGACGTCATGGCGGACCGCCTTTTCGTTGATGCCCTTGAAGTCGGTGGTCATCGTCGGGATGGTGACGTTGGCAACACCGACGAGGTGCTGGCGAGCCCAGTCGCGGGCTTCGCTCTTGGTGTATCGGGCCATGGAATGTCCTGGTGGAGAAAGGATGGAAGAAAGATGAGGGCGCGCGCCTACTTGCGCACGGGCGCGATCGACACCGGCAGGTCGGTGCCCACGCCGAGCGCACGGGCGCGGTCGAGCAGCGCGCCCGCCATCACCACGTCCTGCAGCGCCGAGCCGACCGACTTGTAGACAACGACATCGCCCGGTGCGCGGCGCGCCGTGGCACGGCCACCGAC
>JAGOCV010000272.1 GCA_017998575.1 Burkholderiaceae bacterium | reverse complement strand
CCTTGCAAGGGTGGATGGTGAGGCTGTATTCGGACGTGATGCGGCTGAGGTCCAGCAGATCGACCTCGATGCCTTCGGACTCCAGCGCCTGGCGTGCGATGTTCGCCATGCGCCATGTCTTGGACATCTCGCCCGGGCAGGTGCCGTCGTTGCGCGGGCTGCCGTTGACCAGCAGCACGCGCGAGGGGGTCGATGCGTCCTGCTGGCGCTCGCGCGCAAGGCGGATCGCCTCGCGCGCATTCCACCAGTCCACCGACAGGTCGTAGTCGGGGTCGGCGAATTCCGGCCCGGCCTTGCGCGTGAGCGGTGCCTTGCGTCCTTGGTCGAAGTTCTTCCAGGCGATGGCTTCGAGCCGCGCGATGGACTCGCGTTCCGCGTCGAAGCGCGGGTCGCGGAAGTGTTCGTTGAATCGCTGGCTGAAGACGTCGCGGGGTGTGGGGTGGGGGATCTGGCCGGTGCGCACGGATGACGTCATGGTGGAGGCGTGGTCGTTGTGGCACCCACTATCTCCACGCCGGAGCGTGGGCCGCGTCGGACGGCATGCCGTCGGCATGAGCGTGCATGCCGACAGGCCCGCGCGTGGCGCGCGGAAGCTTCAGCGCGGCGGCACGACGGACGAGGCCGGCGGCAGCGGATCGGCCGGCGCCACGTCCTGCGGCTTCACGTACTGGTTGGTCGTCAGCCCCATCGACACATAGATGCTGGTCAATCCCTCGACACCGACCTCGGCCGGCGTCACCCATTCCTCGGGGACGTAGAGCAGTCCGCCGCCCACGGGTACCGGCGCGGTGGGCACCAGCACGCCCAGGTAGCGCCGGCCACCGTCCATGATCACGGCCTCGGGCGTGCACAGCAGTGCCAGCACGGCGATCTTCTGCGCATCGGAGCCCTCGGCGCCCTGGACGGGCTTGCCGCCGAAGTGCAGCCAGACCGGGCTCATCGAGTTCATGCCGTCGGGGTTGCGCTTGGAAAACAGCTCGACCATGCGCGTGATCAGGTCATAAACCGTGCGGACCAGCGGTATGCGCAGCATCAGCGCATCCACCGCACGCTTGAGCCCGCGCTGCAGACCGGCTTCCACCAGCACGCCGAGCCCGTAGATCAGTGCGGCCAGCAGCAGCAGGCCGAGGAAGTAGCCCACGCTCTCCGAACGCGTGACCGACACGCCGATGGCCACGAGGATGGAGCCGAACAGGCTCTCGGGCCCGAGCCAGGCCGCCAGCAGGCGCCAGGCCCACACCAGCAGCGTAAGCGTGGCCGCCAGAGGCAGGATCGCCAGCACCCCCGTGAGGAAGGTGCGGAGGATGTCCTTGAACTGTTCCTTGAGACGCTCTTGCATGAAGTGGCCCTGCGGGCGTGGCTGTGGTCGGCGGATCATAGGCGTGCAGGCCATGCCGTGGAGTCGGACAACATCCCGCGCCCGTGCCGCCGGTCGGGCCGTGCCGGCCGCGCAGCTACCATCGGTCGCCATGCCGAATGCCGCCGACGATCTCCGACTGCTTACGCTCGCGCCAGAGCACCTGCCCGGCCTGCTGGAGGTGCAGCTGGCGTGTTACGGCGCCGGCTTCGTCGAAGACCGCGACGTGTTCGCGCGCCGCATCGTCAGCCCGGTGGGATGCTCGCGCGTGCTGGTGCGCGGCGGCGAGGTGCTGGCCTATCTGGCGGCCTACCGCTCGGTGCTCGGCAAGGTCACGCCATTGCACGGCGACTTCGAGGTTGTGGAGGTGCCCGATACGCTGTACCTGCACGACATGGCCGTGCATCCGTCGCTGGCCGGGCAGGGCCTGGCGCAGCGGCTGTTCGACGCGCTCATCGAGCTGGCGCACTACGAGCATCTGCTCCAGGCAGCACTGGTGGCGGTGCAGGGCGCGCAAGGCTACTGGGCGCGCCAGGGTTTCGCCGTGCAGACCCTGACAGACGCGGCGCAACAGGCGCGCATGGCGGCCTACGGCGCCGATGCGGCCTATATGACGCGAACGCTGGCCTGACGGCTCAGGCGGGCACGCCCCCGCCCAGCACGCGGTACAGCGTGGCCAGCGCGTTGAGCTGGTTGAGGCGGTTCTCTTCCACCGCTAGCTCGGCCGAGCGGCGGCTCTGCTGCGCATCCAGCCACGTGCGCAGCGCGGTGGAGCCGGCGCGATAGCGCACTTCATACAGGCGCTCGACCTCGCGTGCGGCGGTCAGCTGGCGGGCCAGCTCGTCGCCCTGCAACGCGTACTGGCGGCGCGCCGACAGCGCGTTCTCCACGTCGGAGAAGGCCTGGTAGAGCGTCTGGCGGAACGTGACGACGGCCTCTTCGTACTGCGCGCGCGCCAGGTCGTTGGTCAGGCGCATCTCGTTCTGGCGCAGGAAGGGCAGCGTCAGGCCCGCGCCCAAGGTGGCGACCGGGTTGGAGAGCAAGCCGAGCAAGGCGGCGCTCGACGTGCCCAGGCCGCCCGTGAGCGTGAGCGAGGGGTAGTAGCTGGCCCGCGTGGCGTCGTTGCTGGCCAGCTGGCTGCGCAGGCGCGACTCGGCTGCGCGCAGATCGGGGCGGCGCGCCAGCAGTTCGGCGGGAATGCCGGCTGCCACGTCGGGCAGGGCATGGTCCGGCAGCCGCACGGGTTCGGCGGCCAGGCCCGACTGCGCCAGCGTGGCAGCGCCCGGCGGCGCGTCGAGCAGCAGGGCCATGGCGTTGCGCGTCTCGACGCGCTGCTGTTCGAGCTGCGTGAGCGCGGCGCGCTGCGTGCTCACGGTCTGCTCGGCTTCGCGCAGCTCCAGCGCCGACACCGAGCCCGCGTCGTACTGCGCCTGCACCAGCTGCTGCGTGCGCTGCGCGTAGGCCAGGCTGTCGTTGGCATTGGCCACGCGCTGGTTGAGGTAGGCCAGCTGCCAGTACAGGCCGGCGGCCGTGCCGGCCAGGGCCTCGGCGGTGGCCTCGCGGTCCTGCACCGTGGCGGTGGCGCTCCATTCGGCGGCGTCGCGCGAGCGGGCCAGGCGCCCCCACAGGTCGACCTCGTACCCCACGGACAGCGAGATGCCGCTGCCGCGCGAGGTGGTGTTGCCGTCGCCTTCGAGCCGGCGCGATGCGCTGCTGCTCACGCTGCCCGACACCGTGGGTGCCATGGCCGTGCCGGCCAGACCCGCCTGCAGCTGGGCCTGTCGCACGCGCAGCGCGGCGGCGGCCAGGTCGTTGTTGCGCGCCAGCGCGCTCTCGACGAAGCGGTCGAGCGCCGGATCGTTGAACTGGCGCCACCAGCGGTCGGGCGTGGCCACGGCCTGTGCCGTGCCGGCCGTGGCCTGCGACCACTGCGTGGGCACGTCGGCCTGCGGCGTCTGGTAGCCGGAAGGGGCCAGGCCCGCGCAGCCGGCCAGCGTGAGGGCCAGCGCGAGCGCGGCGAGGCGCATGGCCGGGCGGGGAAGGTGTGTGTTCATGGAATCGATTCCTTGCGGTCGTGTGCGCCCGTCGCCGTCAGTCGCGCGCCAGCGCATCCACCGGGTTGAGCCGCGCCGCGCTGCGCGCCGGCAGGAAGCCGAACACCACGCCGATCAGCGTGGAGCAGGCGAAGGCCCACACCATCGAGCTGGTGGAGAAGGCCAGCACGAAGTCGGTGGAGAAGCGGGCGAACACCGCGCCGAAGCCCAGCGCGATGGCGATGCCCAAGGCGCCGCCCAGCAGGCACACCAGCACGGCCTCGATGAGGAACTGCTGCTGGATGTCGCCCTGGCGCGCGCCCACGGCCATGCGCACGCCGATCTCGCGGGTGCGCTCGGTCACGCTGACCAGCATGATGTTCATCACGCCGATGCCGCCCACCAGCAGCGAGATCACCGCGATGGAGGCGATCAGCAGCGTCATGGTCTGCGTGGTGCTCTCGATGGTCTGGCGGATGCTGTCGGTGTTGAGTACGTAGAAGTCCTCGCGGCCGTGGCGCAGCTTCAAGAGCTGGCTGATGCCCTGCTCGGCCGCGGCCATGGGGGCGTCGTCGGCCACGCGCACGGTGATGCTGCGCAGGTAGTTCTGGCCCACGATGCGGCCCATGGCCGTGGTGTAGGGCACCCACACGTTCAGCGCCTCGCTGTTGCCGAACGCGCTGGTACTGGGCGCGGCCACGCCGATCACGCGCACCGGCACGCTGCCCAGCAGGATCACTTCGCCGATGGGGTTCGGCGTGTCGGGAAACAGCTTCTTGAGGGTGTTGTCGTCGATCACCGCCACCTGCGTGCGATCGCGCACGGCATCGGCGCCGAAGGCCACGCCCTGCGCCAGGCTCACGTTCTTCACGCGGAAATACTGCTCGCCCACGCCGTTCACCGTGCCGGTGAGCTCGACGTTGCGGTAGCGCAGGCGTGCGCTGGCGTTGAGGTTGGGCGTGACGCTGTCCACATAACCCTGCTGCGCCAGCGCGTCGGCGTCGGCCGGGATCAGCGTGCGCACGGCGGACGAGCGCACGTCGCCGAAGCCCGAGCCCGAGAACACCTCGATCGTGTTGGTGCCGATGGCGCTGATGTTCTGCAGCACCTTGGCCTGCGAACCGGCACCCAGCGCCACCACCGACACCACCGAGGCGATGCCGATGATGATCCCGAGCATGGTGAGGAAGGTGCGCAGCCGGTGCGCGTTCATCGCCAGCAGCGCCATGCGGAAGGCTTCGCGGAAGCGGTCGCCGAAGGCCGACAGCCGCGCCGACAGGCCGCCGCGCGGCTGCGTGGAGATGCCCCCCGCGGCTGCCGCAGGCCCCGTGCCCTCGCGCCGCCGGTCGCCCACGATCTCGCCGTCGCGGATCTCGATCACGCGCTGTGCGTGTTCGGCCACGCCCATGTCGTGGGTCACGATGATGATCGTGTGGCCCTCGGCATGCAGCTCGCCCAGGATCTTCATCACCTCGGCGCCCGACTGCGTGTCGAGCGCGCCCGTGGGCTCGTCGGCCAGGATCACGCGGCCGCCGTTCATCAGCGCGCGGGCGATCGACACGCGCTGCTGCTGTCCGCCCGAGAGCTTGCCGGGCGTGTGGTGCATGCGGTCGGCCAGGCCCAGGCGCGCCAGCAGCGCGGCCGAGCGTTCGTGCCGCGCCGCCGGCGGCGTGCCCGCGTACACGGCCGGCACTTCGACATTGCCCTGCGCCGTGAGATCGGACAGCAGGTGATAGCGCTGGAAGATGAAGCCGAAGTGTTCGCGGCGCAGCTCGGCCAGCTCGTCGGGGGCCAGGCGCCCGGTCTCGCGGCCGGCCACGCGGTAGCTGCCGCGCGTGGGTGTGTCCAGGCATCCCAGGATGTTCATCAGCGTTGACTTGCCCGAGCCCGACTGGCCCACGATGGCGACCATCTCGCCGGCGTGGATGGCGAGGTCGATGTCCTTGAGCACGGCCAGCATCTGGTCGCCGGCCGGAAACTCGCGCGTCAGGCCGCGGATGTCGAGCAGCGGCGCATCGGCTGGCGATGGATCGATGGCGGCCCGGTCGGGGCCGTTCAGGTCGCGGGCCATGGGCGCGCTCCTTACAGCCGCATGCCCGGGCCGCGGCGCATGCC
>JAGOCV010000022.1 GCA_017998575.1 Burkholderiaceae bacterium | reverse complement strand
CATGAAGGAAGGCCAGCAACTGGCCGAGTTCTTCGAGTTGGGGCTGGGCGAGGTGCATGCAGTGTCGGCTGCCCACGGGCAGGGCATCCGTGGCCTGGTCGAGATCGCGCTGGAGCCGCTCGAGCTGCCCGAGCCAGAGGAAGACGACGCCGAAGACGCCGCAACGCGTCCGATCAAGCTCGCCGTGGCGGGCCGACCCAACGTCGGCAAGTCCACGCTGATCAACACCTGGCTGGGCGAAGAGCGGCTGGTAGCCTTCGATCTGCCGGGCACGACGCGAGACGCGATCACGGTGCCGTTCGAACGCAACGGCCAGAAGTTCGAGCTCATCGATACCGCGGGCCTGCGACGCAAGGGCAAGGTCTTCGAGGCGATCGAGAAGTTCTCGGTGGTCAAGACGCTGCAGGCGATCGAATCGGCCAACGTCGTATTGCTGCTGCTGGACGCCACGCAGGGCGTGACCGACCAGGATGCCCACATCGCGGGCTACATCCTCGAAGCTGGCCGCGCCGTGGTGCTGGCCGTCAATAAATGGGATGCGGTCGACGCGTATCAGCGCGAACTGGTCCAGCGGTCAATCGAGGCCCGCCTTCCGTTCCTGAAGTTCGCACCGCTCCTGCTCATCTCCGCGCGCAAACGTCTGGGCCTGGGCCCGTTGTGGGGAGCGATCACCCAGGCACACCAGGCGGCGAACCGCAAGATGTCCACGCCGGTGCTCACGCGCCTGTTGCAGGAAGCCGTGCAGTTCCAGGCGCCCAAGCGCTCTGGCATGTTCCGGCCCAAGCTGCGCTATGCGCACCAGGGCGGGATGAACCCGCCGGTGATCGTGATCCACGGCAACTCGCTGGAGCATGTGACCGACGCGTACCGGCGCTACCTCGAAGGTCGCTACCGCAAGGAGTTCGACCTGATTGGCACGCCGCTTCGCATCGAGATGAAGACGTCGCATAACCCCTACGCTGACAAGGATGGGGATTGAACGAAGGATTCATGGCCGGCTTGGCCGTTGGGTCCTTGGGGGTTCCGCCGATTGCATTTGCGGGGCTGTCATGCTGTGGTAAGGTGCGCCTTCCAACAACAACTCGTTGAACACGGAGAATATCGTGAGCAATAAAGGGCAGCTTTTGCAAGACCCGTTCCTCAACACGCTGCGCCGTGAGCACGTGCCGGTCTCGATTTACCTCGTGAATGGCATCAAGCTGCAAGGCCAGATCGAGTCCTTCGACCAGTACGTCGTCCTGCTTCGCAACACCGTGACGCAGATGGTCTACAAGCACGCCATTTCCACCATCGTGCCCGGTCGCGCCGTGAATTTCTCCACGGCCGACGATTCCGACACGTCCGCCGCCTGATGGGCGGGCCTGCGGCGCGCGCCGCAGGCCGGACGGTAGCCACCTGGGTCCCCCCGACTTGAGTCCGTCCCCACCTTCTTCCACTTCTGCCGCCAGCGTCCTCCTCGTCGGGGTCGATTTCGGCGCGCCGCATTTCGATGGCGAACTCGAAGAGCTCGGCCTGCTTGCGCAGACGGCCGGCCTCGATCCTGTCTCACGCCTGACCTGCAAGCGCCGTGCGCCTGACGCGGCGCTGTTCGTAGGTAGCGGAAAGGCCGACGAGATCAAGGCACTGGCCGCAGAAACGGGCGCCGCCGAAGTGTTGTTCGACCAGTCGCTCAGTCCGGCGCAACAACGCAACCTGGAGCAGCATCTCGGCTTGCCCGTGAACGACCGTACCTTGCTGATCCTGGAAATCTTCGCGCAGCGGGCGCGCAGCCATGAAGGCAAGCTGCAGGTGGAGCTTGCGCGCCTGCAGTACCTCAGCACACGGCTGGTCCGCCGCTGGTCCCATCTGGAGCGCCAGCGTGGCGGCATCGGCACACGTGGTGGCCCCGGAGAAACCCAGATCGAACTCGACCGACGGATGATCGGCGAGGCCATCAAGCGCACGCGCGAGCGGCTGGAGAAGGTCAAGCGCCAGCGCGGCACGCAGCGCCGACAGCGTGAGCGGCGCGATGCATTCACCATCTCTCTGGTGGGCTACACCAATGCCGGCAAGTCGTCGCTCTTCAATGCGCTGGTGAAGGCACGTGCGTATGCGGCCGACCAGCTTTTCGCGACGCTCGACACCACCACGCGCCAGCTCTGGCTGGGCGGAGACGGCGATGGCCCCGGCCGCTCGGTGTCGCTGTCCGACACGGTGGGGTTCATCCGCGATCTGCCACACGGGCTGATCGACGCGTTCCAGGCCACGCTCCAGGAGGCGGCCGATGCCGACCTGCTGCTGCATGTGGTCGATGCGTCCAACCCCGCCTATCCCGAACAGATGACCGAGGTGCAGCGCGTGCTGGCCGAAATCGGCGCGGATCAGGTGCCGCAACTGTTGGTCTTCAACAAGCTCGACGCGCTGAACCCGGAGCAGCGCCCGCTGCAACTGCAGGACGAGGCCGAGGTCGAAGGCCGCCAGGTGCCGCGCGTCTTCCTGAGCGCTCATACCGGAGAAGGACTGGCCGTCCTGCGCGAGCGACTGGGCGTCCTCGCGCGCGCGGACGATCGGCAAGTGGTCGGCAAAACCCCCGGCGCCGATGCCCCTTTGGAGGCTCATGCGGGCTGATTGGGCACAATCCTGCCTTTGATTCGATACAAAAGACTCGACAAGAGACCACAGCGCATGAACCTCAATCTCAGGGCCTTTCGGTGGGAGGGCGTCAAGGACCGCTTTCAGGGGATGTTCAACCTGAACGATCCCCGCTGGGGGCGCGATGACAAGGCCTCCGGCCAGCGCCCGGACGACGAGCCGCCAGGCAACAACAACAGCCCTGGGAACAACTCCGGCGGTGGCGGTCGTGGACAGGGACCGAACCAGGGGCCGCCCGATCTGGACGAGCTGTGGCGCGATTTCAACCGGCGACTGTCCGGTCTGTTCGGCGGCAAAGGTGGGCGCGGCGCGCCGCCGCCGGGGCGTTTCAACGGCAATGGCGGTGGCCCGGGCGGCAATGGCGGCGGCGGCTTCCAGCCCGACATGAAAAGTGCTGGCCTGGGTGTCGGCCTGATCGGCGGCGTGGCCTTGCTGATCTGGCTGGGCACCGGCTTCTTCATCGTGCAGGAAGGCCAACAGGCCGTGATCACGCAGTTCGGCCGCTACCACTCCACCGTGGGCGCGGGTTTCAACTGGCGCCTGCCGTACCCGGTGCAGCGTCACGAAGTGGTGTCGGTGACGCAACTGCGCTCGGTCGACGTGGGTGGCGACAACATCATCCGCTCGACCGGCCTGCGCGAGTCGGCCATGCTCACCGAAGACGAGAACATCGTCGAGATCAAGTTCGCCGTGCAATACCGCCTGAGCGATGCGCGGGCGTTCCTGTTCGAAAGCCGCAACCCGACGGCTGCCGTCGTCCAGGCTGCCGAGACGGCGGTGCGAGAGGTGGTCGGCAAGATGCGGATGGATGCCGTGCTGGCCGAGGAGCGCGATCAGATCGCCCCTCGCGTGCGCACGCTGATGCAAGCCATCCTCGACCGCTACAAGGTCGGCATCGTGGTGGAGGGCATCAACCTGCAGCAGGGTGGCGTGCGTCCGCCCGAACAGGTGCAGGCAGCCTTCGACGACGTGCTCAAGGCCGGACAGGAACGCGAGCGGGCCAAGAATGAGGCGCAGGCCTATGCCAACGACGTCGTGCCGCGCGCCGTGGGCGCCGCATCGCGCCTTGGCGAGGAAGCCGAAGCCTACAAGGCCCGCATCGTTGCGCAGGCCGACGGTGACGGTCAGCGTTTCCGGTCGGTGCTTGCCGAGTACCAGCGCGCGCCGCAGGTGACGCGTGACCGCCTCTACATCGAGGCCATGCAGCAGGTGTATGGCAACGTGACCAAGGTGCTGGTGGAGTCCCGCCAGGGCTCCAACCTGCTGTACCTGCCGCTCGACAAGCTCATGCAGATGTCGGGAACGTCCGGTGCGACGGATGTGGTGCCTGGCGCCACCACCGCGCCACCGTCGTCGAACGCTTCGACCGGCATGCCGCCTTCTTCGCCCGCCGCCGATGCGCGCGCCCGTGACAACTCCCGCTCGCGTGACCGCGACGTGCGCTGAAGAGGGAGAAGGACATCATGAACAGGATCGGATTCATCATCACTTCGCTGCTGGTGCTGCTCGCACTGGCCAGCTCCACGCTGTTCGTCGTCGACCAGCGGCAGTTCGGCGTGCTCTATCAACTGGGCCAGATCAAGGAAGTCATCACCGAGCCGGGGCTCAACTTCAAGATGCCGCCGCCGTTCCAGAACGTCTCGTACATCGACAAGCGCCTGCTCACGCTCGATAGCACCGACACCGAGTCGATGCTCACCGCCGAGAAGCAGCGCGTGGTCATCGACTGGTATGTGCGCTGGCGCATCACCAACCCGTCGGAGTACATCCGCAACGTGGGCCTGGACGAAGCGGCAGGCGCGCTGCAGCTCAATCGCGTCGTGCGCAATTCCTTCCAGGAAGAGGTCAACCGCCGCACCGTGCGCGACCTGCTGTCGGGCAAGCGTGAGCAGTTGATGCTCGACGTTCGCCGCGAGGTTCTCGAGGCAGTCCAGGGCGCCCGTCCGTGGGGCGTGGACATCATCGACGTGCGGATCACACGCGTCGATTACGCGTCCGAGATCACCACGTCGGTTTATAGACGCATGGAAGCCGAACGTCAGCGCGTGGCCAATGAGCTGCGTTCGACCGGTGCCGCCGAAGGCGAAAAGATCCGTGCCGACGCGGACCGCCAGCGCGAAGTGACCATCGCGAATGCCTACCGCGACGCGCAGAAGGTCAAGGGCGAGGGCGATGCGCAGGCCGCCCGCCTGTATGCCGATGCGTTCGGCCGCGATCCGCAGTTCGCGCAGTTCTACCGCAGCCTCGAGGCCTACAAGCAGAGCTTCAACAAGAAAGGCGACGTGGTCGTGATCGACCCCTCGTCCACCGACTTCTTCCGCTCGATGCGCACGCCAGGCCAGGGTGGCCCGGCTCGCAACTGACGCTGGAGCAACCCCGGAGAGCGGCGCGTGGATGGCAACAGCCTCTGGGCGGCGCTTGCCCTGCTGCTGATCGCGGAAGGTTTGCTGCCCTTTCTTTCGCCCGCAGCGTGGCGCCGGATGTTCTCGCAACTGATGGCGCTGCGCGACGGCCAGATCCGTTTCTTCGGCCTGTGCAGTGTCCTGATTGGCCTGGTACTGCTCTGGCTGCTGACCTGATCCAGCGCCGCGCTCTGGCCGTGCCTCGCGCGGGGCCGGTAGAATCACGTTTTTAACAGCCTCGGAATCCCGTTCGTGGGTTCCAATCCTGCCCTCCCATGTCCGCCTGGGTGCTCCCGGATCACATCGCCGACGTCCTTCCTTCCGAGGCGCGGCACATCGAAGAACTCCGTCGCGGCCTGCTGGACGCGGCTCGGGCCTACGGCTATGAGCTGGTGATGCCGCCGCTCTTCGAGCATCTCGACTCGCTGCTCACGGGCACCGGCGAGGCGCTCGACCTTCAGACGTTCAAGCTCGTCGACCAGCTCTCGGGCCGTATGCTCGGCCTGCGTGCCGACACAACGCCCCAGGTCGCCCGCATCGACGCCCACCTGCTCAACCGCTCGGGCGTGGCGCGCCTGTGCTATTGCGGCCCGGTCGTGCACACCCGTCCCGGACGGCCGCACGCCACGCGGGATCCGCTGCAGTTCGGCGCTGAAATCTATGGCCATGGCGGCCGCGAAGCCGATGCCGAAGTTCTGCAACTGGCACTGCAGTGCCTGAGCACCGCCGAGGTCGGCGGGCTCAATCTGGACATGGCAGACGCGCGCATCGTGCGGGCGTTGCTGGCCGGGGTGCCGGTCGACCAGTCCGTGCTGCAGCGGGTGCATGCCGCGCTGGCAGTCAAAGACGCCAGCGAGCTTTCGTCGCTGACGCGCGACTTCCCCGGCGATGCCCGTGACGGCTTGCTGGCGCTGCTCGATCTCTACGGGGATGCGCAGGTGCTCGAGGAAGCCGCCCGTGTGCTCAAGCCCGCGCCGGCCATCCGCGAGGCGCTGGACAATCTCGAATGGCTTTCGCATCAGGTCGAGGGCATCACCATCTCCTTCGATCTGGCCGACCTGCGCGGCTATGCCTACTACAGCGGCATGCGTTTCGCCATCCACGCGCCGGGCGCCAGCGATTCGCTCGTGCGGGGCGGGCGCTACGACGAGGTGGGCGCTGTGTTCGGGCGCAACCGGCCGGCTGTCGGCTTCAGCCTCGACGTAAAGGAGCTGGTGGGCGTCGCTGCCCGCCGGCCGCTGCGTGCGGCCATCCGCGCGCCGTGGGGAGAGGATGCCGACCTGCGTGCGGCGATCGCCGCGCTGAGACAGCGCGGTGAGACCGTGGTCTGCATCCTGCCAGGTCATGAAAGCGAAATCGATGAGTTCCACTGCGACCGCCAGCTCGTGAGCGCCAGCGGACAGTGGCAAGTGCAACCCATGCGTGAACTTCCGGAAGCAGCAACGAAATGAATACGACCAAGGGACGCAACGTCGTCGTGGTGGGTACCCAGTGGGGCGATGAGGGCAAGGGCAAACTGGTGGACTGGCTCACCGAGATGGCCCAGGGCGTGGTGCGCTTCCAGGGCGGCCACAACGCCGGACACACGCTGGTGATCAATGGCGTGAAGACGGCGCTGCACCTCATCCCCAGCGGCATCATGCGTCCGGGAGTGAAGTGCTACATCGGCAACGGCGTGGTGCTGTCGGCGGCCAAGTTGCTCGAAGAAATCGAGGGTCTGGAGAAGGCCGGCGTCGAAGTGCGCTCGCGCCTGCGCATCAGCGAGGCCTGCCCGCTCATCCTGCCGTTTCACTCGGCGCTCGACGTGGCCCGCGAGGCCGCGCGCGAGAAGGGCGGAACCGAGAAGATCGGAACCACCGGCCGCGGCATCGGCCCGGCCTACGAGGACAAGATCGCGCGTCGGGCACTGCGCGTGCAGGACCTGAAGCACCCCGAGCGTTTCGCCGCCAAGCTGCGCGATCTGCTCTCGCTGCACAACCACGTGCTCACTACGTTCCTGAACGCCGAGGCACTCGACTACGACGCCGTCTATGCCGAAGCCATGCATCATGCCGAGCTGCTCAAGCCCATGATGGCCGACGTATCGCGAGAGCTGAACGAAGCCCACCTGCATGGCGACAACCTGCTCTTCGAAGGCGCGCAGGGCACGCTGCTGGACGTGGACCATGGCACCTATCCCTACGTCACGTCGAGCAACTGCGTTGCCGGCAATGCGGCGGCGGGCGCGGGCGTGGGCCCCGGCATGCTTCACTACATCCTGGGCATCACCAAGGCGTACTGCACGCGCGTGGGCGGTGGTCCGTTCCCGACAGAGCTCGACTGGCAGACACCAGGCACCGTGGGCTACCACCTCTCGACCGTGGGTGCCGAGAAGGGTGTAACGACCGGCCGTTCGCGTCGCTGCGGGTGGTTCGATGCGGCGCTGCTCAAGCGCAGCGCACAGGTCAACGGCCTGTCGGGGCTGTGCATCACCAAGCTCGACGTGCTGGACGGGCTGGAGGAGCTCAAGCTCTGCACGGGCTACAAGCTCAATGGCGAGTTCATCGACATCCTGCCGATGGGCGCGGACGACATCGCCGCCTGCGAGCCGGTGTACGAGACCATGGACGGCTGGAGTGAGTCCACCGTGGGCGTGACGCAGTACGACAAGCTGCCTGTCAACGCCCGCCTGTACCTGCAACGCATCGAGCATGTCACCGGCGTGCCGATCGACATCGTGTCGACCAGCCCCGATCGGGATCACACGATCATGCGGCGGCATCCGTACCTCGCCTGATCCCGCGTCCTCCTTTTTCCTTTCCAACCCGCGCCCGCAAGGAACCCACGCATATGCTGACCGAAGACGGCAAACATCTCTACGTGAGCTACGACGAATACCACAACCTCGTCGAGAAGCTGGCCATCAAGATCCACCAGTCGGGCTGGCAGTTCGACACCATCCTGTGCCTGGCGCGTGGCGGCATGCGGCCGGGCGACATCCTCTCGCGCATTTTCGACAAACCGCTGGCCATCATGTCCACGAGCTCCTACCGCGCCGAAGAGGGCACGGTGCAGGGCTACCTGGACATCGCGCGCTACATCACCACGCCCAAGGGCGAGATCGCCGGCCGCGTGCTGCTGGTGGACGACCTGGCCGACTCGGGCAAGACGCTCAAGGCCGTGATCGACATGCTCAGGAGCAACTACGCTCCGATCACCGAACTGCGCAGCGCCGTGGTCTGGACCAAGGCGCTGTCCACCTTCGAGCCAGACTACTCGGTGGAATTTCTCCCCACCAATCCCTGGATCCATCAGCCCTTCGAAGGCTACGACTCGCTCACGCCCGAGAAGCTGCTCGAGAAGTGGAAGGTCTGATCGCTCGCATCGCTTGCGGCGCCGGCCCGTCCGCGCACCGAAGGCCGGCCCGCTGATAGCGCGCCGGCCTTTTCTTTGCCTGGCGCCGATAAGATGATTGCCATGTCCGAATCGATCACCCGACTGATCCACCATTCCTACGCACCGCCCATTGGCTTCGATGCACCCCAGCCCGGTGTGTTCAAGGCTTCGACGGTGTTCTTTCCGAACGTCGCGGCCATGCGCACGCGCGACTGGAAACAGAAGCAGGGCTACACCTACGGCCTGCATGGCACGCCCACCAGCTTCACGCTCGAGGAGCGCCTGTGCGAGATCGAGGGTGGCCGCTACTGCCTGCTCGTGCCGAGCGGGCTGGCGGCCATCGCCAACGTGGCGTTGGCGCTGCTCAAGACCGGCGACGAAGTGCTCATTCCGGCCAACGCCTACGGCCCCAATCTGGCGCTTGCGGAAGGCGAGTTGGTGCAATGGGGCATCACGCATCAGCTGTACGACCCGCTGGATGCGGACGATCTCGCCCGCCGCATCGGTCCGCGCACGCGGCTCGTGTGGCTGGAGGCTGCGGGATCGGTGAGCCTGGAATTTCCTGACCTGCACGCGATGATGGACGTATGCCGCCAGGCCGGCGTGGTCACGGCGCTCGACAACACCTGGGGAGCGGGCCTCGCGTTCGCGCCGTTCGAGACCGGGGTCGACATCTCGGTCCATGCGCTCACCAAGTACCCCAGCGGTGGCGGTGACGTGCTCATGGGCAGTGTGATGACGCGCGATCCGGCCCTTCACGCACGTCTGCAGGGCGCGCACATGCGCCTGGGGCTGGGTGTGGGCATGAACGATGTCGAAGCGATTCTGCGTTCGCTGCCTTCGATGTCCCTGCGCTACCGGGCGCAGGATGTGGCCGCACGCGCATTGGCCGACTGGATGGCCCGCCGGCCCGAAGTGGTCCAGGTGCTCCATCCCACGCGCGAAGATTCGCCGGGCCACCGCCACTGGCGCGCACTGTGCGCGCCCGACGGAAGCGCCGGGCTGGCGGCCGGACTGTTTTCGATCATCCTCGACGACCGCTACACCCAGGCGCAGGTCGACCGCTTCTGCGACGCGCTGCGCCTCTTCCGTCTGGGCTACAGCTGGGGCGGACCGATCAGCCTCGTTGTGCCGTACGACCTCGCGTCCATGCGCGGCGGCTGGCCGCCGCACCTCCAGCGCGGCACGCTGGTGCGTTTCTCGCTCGGGCTGGAGGCCGTACCCGACCTGCAGGCCGATCTGGCGCAGGCGCTGCAGGCGCTCGGCGAGCCCTGACGGTCAAAACCTCGCCGACCGCGGCGGCTTTGGCGGATGGCTAGCGAGCGGCCTGCTACAGTGCTGTGACATCAGACGGACGGAAAGGAACGCGACTTGGCTACCCCCAACTATGGCTATGAGAAGCGTCAGAAAGAGCTTGCCAAGAAACGCAAGAAGGAAGACAAGCTGAAGGCCCGTGCCGAGCGCAAGGCTGGACATGGCGATGACGACCAGTCGCCGGATGCCGACGCCGACGCACCTTCGGGCGAGCCGGCCGCGCCGAATCCCGGCAACTGATGCGCTGCCCGGCGCTCTGGTCAGCGCAGCAGTTTGCGCAGCTCGGGCCAGACGTTGTCGAGCATTTTTGGATGCGCTTCCTCGCGCGGATGGATGCGGTCCGACTGGAACCATCGCAGCGGATCGGGTCCATCGGCAATCCCCTTGAGGAAAAACGGCACGACGGCAGCCTGGCGCTCCCTCGCGACCTTCTCGAACAGCCCCGCGAAACGGCGCGAATAGTCGCCGCCGTAGTTCGGCGGCACCTGCATTCCTACCAGCAGCACGCGCGCGCCCGCTTCGCGCGAGGCGCCTGCCATCTGTGAAAGATTGTCTTCGGTGCTCTGCAGCGGCAGGCCGCGCAGGGCATCGTTGCCGCCCAGTTCGATCACCACCACATCCGGCTTGTGCTGGCGCAGCAGTGCGGCGAGCCGTGCGCGCCCGCCGGCGGTGGTGTCGCCGCTGATGCTGGCGTTGACCACGCGCGCGGCGATTTTCTCCCGATCCAGACGCTGCTGCAGCAGGGCGACCCAGCCCGTGCCGCGCTTGAGGCCGTATTCGGCCGACAGTGAATCTCCGACGACAAGAATGGTCTTGGTCTGCGCTGCCGGCTGGGCCATTAGCATGCCGGGATGCGTGGCTGCCAGCATGGCGACGGCCGTGGCAGCCACAAAGATTCTTCGATTCAACACAGCCTTCCTTTCATGACCGATCCCATCCAGCGCTCCGTGATCGACGTCGAGCACGTCTTCAAGTCCGTGAGCGATTCGACAGGCACGCTGGACATTCTGCGCGATATCGATTTCCGCCTGAAACCCAAGGAAACCGCCGCCATCGTCGGTGCCTCGGGCTCGGGCAAGAGCACGCTGCTGTCCATCGTGGCGGGGCTGGACACGCCCACGCGCGGCACGGTGCGGCTGGATGGGCAGGACATCTTCGCTCTCGACGAAGACGCCCGCGCCGCGTTGCGCGCGCAGAAGGTGGGTTTCGTGTTCCAGAGCTTCCAGCTCATGGGCAACCTCACCGCACTGGAGAACGTGATGCTGCCGCTGGAACTGGCGGGACGCCGCGATGCGCGCGCGGCGGCCACCGAGATGCTGGCCCGTGTGGGGTTGGGCACACGGCTGTCGCACTATCCCAGAGTGCTGTCGGGCGGCGAGCAGCAGCGCGTGGCCCTCGCGCGTGCCTTCGTGGTCCAGCCCTCGGTATTGCTGGCCGACGAGCCCACCGGCAGCCTGGACTTTGCCACCGGCGAGACGGTGATGTCGCTGATGTTCGAGCTCAACCGCGAACTGGGGACCACGCTGGTCCTGGTCACACACGACCGCGGCATTGCCGCGCGTTGCGAGCGCCGGATCGTCATCGAGGCCGGACGCATCGCGGACTCCGAAGACGCGGCCCGGATCGCTGCGCTGGCTGCCTGACCGCATGGCACGCCCACCCGCCCCGACACCCGTGGCCGACGACGTGTTCGGCCGTCCTCTGGGCCAGGGGGCCACGAGCGTCGGGTCGTTGCCGCACGATGCCTATGAGGCGTTGCAGCAAGGCAAGGTGGTCGAGGCCATCCGGCTCACGCGCGAAGCCACCGGCCTCGGTTTGCGCGAGGCCAAGCAACTGGTGGATGCGGCGCAAGGCAAATTGCCCGCCGATGGCGCCGTGCCCGGCCTGGCGAGCGAGGGCGCCCTGTTCGATCCACGCCACGAGCCGGGCCGCGTGCGCAGCGGGGTCGCCGGCTGGATGCTGGCCGTCGTGGCCCTGCTGCTGGCAGGCTTGCTGGGCTTTTGGTTCTTCTGAGGCTGTCTGGCCAGCACACGCGCGCAAGCGTAGGCGACGGCGGCCGCGATAATCGGCCGATGGCTTCTTCTCCCCAAGTGATTTTCGGCTTTCACGCCGTCGGCGTGCGTCTCAAGACTGCGCCGGCCTCGGTCATCGAGGTGCTGTTCGACGCGAGCCGGCGTGATGCCCGCATGCGGCAGTTCATGGCGCGTGCCCAGGAGGCTGGCGTGCGGCTGATCGAAGCCGATGGCATGCGGCTGTCCAAGCTGGCAGGCAGCCACGGCCATCAGGGCGTGGTGGCGCGGGTCAACAAGCTCGAACAGGTGCGCTCGCTCGACGACCTGCTGGATCAGCTCGAGGCCGACGGCGCGGTGCCGCTGCTGCTGGTGCTCGATGGCGTGACCGATCCGCACAACCTCGGCGCTTGTCTGCGCGTGGCCGACGGTGCCGGCGCACATGCGGTCATCGCACCCAAGGACCACGCGGCCGGTATCAACGCCACGGTGGCCAAAGTGGCCAGCGGTGCAGCCGAGACGATGCCGTACTTCATGGTGACCAACCTCGCGCGCACGCTGGGTGAACTCAAGGAGCGCAACATCTGGTGCGTGGGAACCAGCGACGACGCGCCCGGCACGCTCTACCAGAGCGACCTGCGCCGTCCCACGGCATTGGTATTGGGCGCCGAGGGCGCAGGCATGCGCCAGCTCACGCGCAAGACCTGCGACGAGCTCGTCAGCATTCCGATGAAGGGCGGGGTCGAGAGCCTGAACGTCTCGGTGGCCAGTGGCGTCTGCCTCTACGAGGCGCTGCGCCAGCGCGGCGGCTGAGGCACGGCCGCCAGTGTCGCCTCAGTTCACATCTGCTCGCTGAGCAGTGAGCTGTCGTCGGCGTTGGTTCCGGCGTCCTGCACCAGGCGCTGCAGGAGCGGGCCGGCTTCGTCGCCGATGGTGACCAGGCTGCTCTGCCATTCGTTCATGAAGCCGGCCGATGTCACCGAGCCGATGAACTGCGTCAGGCCATCGTAGTAGCCGGCGGCATTGAGGATACCCACGGGCTTGTCGTGGTAGCCCAGCTGGCGCCAGGTCCAGATCTCGAACAGTTCCTCGAAGGTGCCGATGCCTCCGGGCAGGGCCAGGAAGGCGTCGGAGCGCTCGGCCATCATGGCCTTGCGCTCGTGCATGGTCTGCACGACGTGCAACTCGTCGCAGGCCGTGTTGGCCCATTCCTTGTCGACCAGCGCCTGCGGGATGACGCCGACCACGCGCCCGCCTGCAGCCTGGGTGGACTCGGCCACCAGGCCCATCAGACCGTTGCAGCCTCCGCCGTAGACCAGTTGACCGGCGTGCTCGCCGATCCAGCGGCCGACATCGCGAGCGGCCGTCGCATGGACTGGGTCGACTCCCGGCCTTGAGCCGCAATAGACGCAGATGGAAAAGGCAGGCTTCATGCAAAGAACCTTCCGAGCAGCGCAGCACCCCAGATGGCGATGCACAGCAACAGGCTGAGCAGGACGGCGGCGCTGCCCATGTCCTTGGCTCGCTTGGACAGGTCATGCCATTCGGGGCTGATGCGGTCGATGGCGGTCTCGATGCCGGTGTTCAGCAACTCGACGATCATGACCAGTACGACGGAACCGGCGAGCAGGGCGACTTCAGTCCAGTGCCGGCCCAGCCAGAAAGATGCCGGCAACAGCACCATGGCGGCGATGGCCTCCTGTCGGAAGGCCTTCTCGCCCCAGCCGGCGCGCAGGCCCTCGATCGAATAGCCTGTGGCGTGCCACAAGCGCGAGAGGCCGCTGCGTGCCTTCTGCGGATTGACTTCGGAGAGGGGGGGCGTCGCGGACATGGCGGCGATTGTGTCGTAGCTCGGTGGCGTCAGCGCGACAGCGGCGCCGACGTGACGAGGCGGGTACCGGCCAGCACGTCGTGCAGGAACTGCCGCTGCGGGTGGAAGCGCGACAGCAATGCCCAGACGAGGATCCAGCCGATCAGCAGGACCGTGGTTTCCGCGCCCGGCAGCCTGAAGGGCGCCATGGCGGCCATTGGCGGCAGGAACCAGAGCCACGACAGCACGTAGCGCCAGAGCGCTCGCAACTGCGTGACCGGCTGACCGTGCGCATCGACCACGCGGATATTCCAGGTCTTCATCGCCAGGGTCTGGCCGCGGGCCCAGAACCAGGCGAAATAGATGCCGAAGATCACGAACAGGAAGCCCTGGAACAGGGGGCGCCGGGCGTCCATGGCGTCGCGCATCTGCCCGAGCGTGCTGAACAGCCACGCGGCGACGAAGACAACGGCGAACATCAGCATGCCCTCATAGAGCCAGCAAGCCATCCGGCGTTTGAGGCTGGGGGCGACGAGGGAGGTGGGCGGCTCGGGCATGGGCCGCACGGAAACAGCTTCGGTCATCCCCCGATTATTGGCTGGGGGCGTGGTCCTCGGCCACGGGGGCGACCGCCGCCGGTGCCGTCACATGGGGCGCAACGGCGGGAGCTGGGGCGGGATGGGCCGAGGGTGCCGGCACACGGACCGGGCGGGCCTGCGCAGGCGGCTGAGGCACGGTGGCCAGTTTCTGGGCCGGTACGGGGCGCGTGGCGGGAGCTGCGCCGCGAGGCTTTTCCCGGCCTTGAGCGGCGAGCGAGCGCCGCTCTTCGGCCGACAGCGCCTGGTAGGCGTCCCACTTGGCCTTTTTCTCGTCAGCTGGCAGGGCTTTCGTGCGGGCGAAGTTCAGCCGGGCCTGGGCACGCTGCGCCGGACTGAGGGCTGCCCAGTCCGTCATGCGTTCGTGCTGCTTGGCCTGCTCGGCTTCGGACAGGCTGGCGTGGTTGGCCGCCTGAGCAATCCACTTGCGCTTGTGGCCATCGGTCATGCCGCTCCAGCTACCGGCCAGTGGCGCAAGGGCGCGCTGCTGGGCAGAAGACAGGTCGCTCCAGGCCAGCCCGCTAGGCGCGGCGACCGAAGCCTTGGCTGGCTTGCGCGCCGCAGTCGCACCAGCCTCGGACTGGGCCGAAAGCGAGGGAGACAGCACCAGGACCGCGGAACCCGCGGCCAGCGCGACGGCAGCCACCGGCAGGCGTCGGAACGCAGAGCGCTTGGTCGCCATGCCCTGATCGCCGTCAACGCGCAGCAGCGGCATTGCCACCGCCGGTGCGCAGGAACTGGGCGAAGCCCGGATCGGTGTAAGCCGAGGGTGGCAGATCGTCCGAAAGCAGCTGTGTATCGACATCGGCAAGCTCGCGGGCCCGTTGCTCGGAGCGGACCATGTCGATCACGACGAGGCCGCCCACCAGCATCAACAGCGGGATGACCGAGGCGACGCGCGTCCACCATCCGGGGGCCTCGCCACCGGTGCCCGCCGTCGCGCTGGCGAGCCGGGGCGCTTCGGCCACGGCCAGCTGGACGCGGGTGAGGGGGTCGACGCGGCGCGCGGCCACGGCCTGCTGGCGCGCCACCCGCAGGCGCTCGGCGATGTCATGGCCGATCGACGCCTCGCCAGCCGACAGGCGCGCTGCGACCCGGCGTGCATACCGGTCCGACGTCGCTTCCGCGGGAGAGGGGCTGTAGATGGTCATGGTTGTATTCCCTTTGCTTTCAACGCCCGGGCGAGGGCCTGCACGGCCCGCGAACAGTGCGTCTTGACGCTGCCTTCCGAGCAGCCCATGGCTGCGGCCGTCTCGGCAACGTCCATTTCCTCCCAGTAACGCATGAGAAATGCTTCACGTTGACGACCGGGCAGCTCCTGGATGGCCGCTTCGATGGTTTGCAAGATCTGCGCCCGGCTCATGGTGTCTTCCGCCGTTTCCGCGGCGGCCTGGCCGTCGGCCGGCATGAGCGCTTCCAGCAGGTTGAACTCGCCGTCGTCCCCCTCGACCTCGAAGTCGCTGAGGTTGGAAAACAGCGCGTTTCGGGTCTTCTGGCGGCGGAACCAGTCGAGCGTGCAGTTCGACAGGATGCGCTGGAACAGCATCGGCAGCTCGGCTGGCGGCTTGTCGCCATAGTGCTGGGCCAGCTTCATCATGCTGTCCTGCACGATGTCCAGGGCGGCGTCCTCATCGCGCACGTGGTAGAGCGAGCGCTTGAAGGCTCGCTTCTCCACGGATTGTAGAAAGCTGGAAAGCTCTTGTTCGGTGGCCACGGGGAAACGGGGACGCGGGGCAGGACGGGCGGAATGTCGCTGAAAAGCTTCAGTCGACGCTTTTTGCGGGCGATTATGGAGCCAAGGCCGTCATGCGGGGCTCGTCACGTATCTAAAAGTCATGCGCGCAGTGCGATAATGCGCGCTGCAATCAGGCAAACGGGTCTCAGTCCGGCGCGCATCCTGGCGTCCATGGCTGCTGGCCTCAAGTCCCGACAACGCCTCACAAGGGTGGTTGAAGGGGCACCCAAGGTTTTTCGTCAGAGAAATTCGCAAAGGTTCATCATGGAAATCTCAAAAGCCGAGCTCGCTTCGGCCGCGGCAGCCCAATCGCAAACGGGCGGCCAGTCCCCCGAACTCAACGGTTCCGAAATCCTCGTCAAGGCACTGCAGGCCGAGAACGTGCAGTATCTGTGGGGCTACCCTGGCGGCGCCGTCCTCTACATCTACGACGCGCTCTACAAGCAGGACACCATCCAGCACGTGCTGGTGCGCCACGAGCAAGCAGCCGTCCACGCGGCCGACGGCTATGCGCGCGCCACCGGTGACGTCGGTGTGGCGCTGGTCACCTCGGGCCCCGGCCTGACGAACGCGGTCACCGGCATTGCCACCGCGTACATGGATTCCATTCCCATGGTCATCATCTCGGGCCAGGTGCCGACGGCGGCCATCGGTCTGGACGCCTTCCAGGAATGCGACACCGTGGGTATCACGCGCCCCATCGTCAAGCACAACTTCCTGATCAAGGACGTGCGCGAATTGGCGGCAACCATGAAGAAGGCCTTCCACATCGCGCGCAGCGGTCGCCCCGGCCCCGTGGTGGTTGACATTCCGAAGGACGTCTCTTTCAAGAAGACGGCCTATCACGGCTATCCCGAATCGGTGGAAATGCGTTCGTACAACCCCGTGCGCAAGGGGCACGGCGGACAGATCCGCAAGGCGCTGCAGTTGCTGCTGGCCGCCAAGCGTCCGTACATCTACACCGGCGGCGGCGTGCTGCTGAGCAATGCTTCTGCCGAGCTGCGCACCCTGGTCGACATGCTCGGCTACCCCGTCACCAACACGTTGATGGGTCTGGGCGCGTATCCCTCGAGCGATCGCAAGTTCCTGGGCATGCTGGGCATGCACGGCACCTGGGAAGCCAACAACGCGATGCAGAACTGCGACGTGCTGCTGGCCATCGGCGCGCGCTTCGACGACCGCGTGATCGGCAACCCGAAGCACTTCGCGCAGAACGAACGCAAGATCATCCACATCGACATCGACCCGTCGAGCATTTCCAAGCGCGTGAAGGTCGACGTGCCGATCGTCGGCGATGTCAAGGAAGTGCTGACCGAGCTGATCGGCATGCTGCGCGAGGCGCCGGCCAAGCCCGATGCCGGCGCGCTGGCCGACTGGTGGAAGTCCATCGAGAGCTGGCGCAGCCGCGACTGTCTGGCCTACGACCGCGGCAACACCGAGGTCATCAAGCCGCAGTTCGTCGTCGAGACACTCTGGAACATGACCAAGGGCACGGATACGTACATCACGTCCGATGTCGGCCAGCACCAGATGTGGGCGGCGCAGTACTACCGTTTCGACGAGCCGCGCCGCTGGATCAACTCCGGCGGCCTGGGCACCATGGGGGTGGGTATTCCGTACGCCATGGGCATCAAGCTGGCCAGGCCGCAAGCCGAGGTCTTCACCATTACTGGCGAAGGCTCGGTGCAGATGTGTATCCAGGAGCTGGCCACGTGCCGCCAGTACGAGACGCCGATCAAGATCTGCTCGCTCAACAACCGCTATCTGGGCATGGTGCGCCAGTGGCAGGAGATCGAATACTCCGGTCGCTATAGCCACAGCTACATGGACTCGCTGCCCGATTTCGTGAAGCTCGCCGAGGCTTATGGCCACGTCGGCATGCTGATCGAACGCCCGCAGGACGTCGAGCCCGCGTTGCGCGAGGCGCGCCGCCTCAAGGACCGCACGGTGTTCCTCGATTTCCGGACCGACCCCACCGAGAACGTGTTCCCGATGGTCCAGGCCGGCAAGGGCATCACCGAGATGCTGCTGGGTTCCGAAGACCTCTGAGGCGACCCGAACCCCCCTGCTCTGTACGCGGCGGACGGCACTGCGGTGCCTGTCCGCTATCTCCCTGACGAATCTATTGGCTTGCCAAGCCGACCGGTTACCGCCGGCCGGGGAGGGCACCGAAAAGAGGAATCACCATCATGAAACACATCATCGCCGTCCTGCTCGAGAACGAACCCGGAGCGCTGTCGCGCGTGGTCGGTCTTTTCTCCGCCCGGGGCTACAACATCGAATCGCTGACCGTGGCGCCCACCGAGGACGCCAGTCTGTCGCGCATGACGATCCAGACCACGGGGTCGGACGACGTCATCGAGCAGATCACCAAGCACCTCAACCGCCTGATCGAGGTCGTGAAAGTGGTCGATCTCACCGAAGGCTCCTACACCGAGCGCGAGCTCATGATGGTGAAGGTGCGCGCGGTGGGCAAGGAGCGTGAGGAGATGAAGCGCATGGCCGACATCTTCCGTGGCCGCATCATCGACGTGACCGACAAGAGCTACACCATCGAGCTCACGGGCGACCAGTCGAAGAACGATGCCTTCCTCGAAGCCATCGACCGCAGCGCCATCCTCGAAACCGTACGCACAGGCGCCAGCGGCATCGGCCGGGGCGAGCGCATCCTGCGCGTGTGACCGATCAGGGCTCAGCCAGCGCGCCCGTTCGGGCTGAGCCTGTCGAAACCCCGCTTCGCGGCGGGGTGGGCGAGCCCTTCGACAGGCTCGAAAGGAACGGGCGGCATTGCAACATAGACACCAACCGGAGAGAAAAACCATGAAGGTTTATTACGACAAGGACTGTGATCTCAGCCTCATCAAGGGCAAGCAGGTCACCATCGTGGGTTACGGCAGCCAGGGCCACGCCCATGCCCAGAACCTCAACGACAGCGGCGTGAAGGTCACCGTCGGCCTGCGCAAGGGTGGCGCGAGCTGGGCCAAGGCCGAAGGCGCGGGCCTGACCGTCAAGGAAGTCGCCGATGCGGTCAAGACGGCCGACGTCGTCATGATCCTGCTGCCCGACGAGCAGATCGCCAGCGTGTACAAGAACGACGTGGCGCCCCACATCAAGCAGGGCGCCTCGCTGGTGTTCGCTCACGGCTTCAACGTGCACTACGGCTTCGTGCAGCCGCGTGCCGACCTCGACGTGTGGATGGTGGCCCCCAAGGCCCCCGGCCACACCGTTCGCGGCACCTACACGCAAGGCGGCGGCGTGCCCCACCTCGTGGCCGTGCATCAGGACAAGACCGGCAAGGCCCGTGATCTGGCCCTGTCGTACGCGATGGCCAATGGCGGCGGCAAGGCCGGCATCATCGAAACCAACTTCCGCGAAGAAACCGAAACCGACCTGTTCGGCGAACAGGCCGTGCTGTGCGGCGGCACCGTCGAGCTGATCAAGGCAGGCTTCGAGACGCTGGTGGAAGCCGGCTACGCGCCCGAGATGGCGTATTTCGAATGCCTGCACGAGCTCAAGCTCATCGTGGACCTGATCTACGAAGGCGGCATCGCCAACATGAACTACTCGATCTCCAACAACGCCGAATACGGCGAATACGTCACGGGCCCCCGCATCGTGACCGACGAGACGAAGAAGGTCATGAAGCAGGTCCTGCGCGACATCCAGACCGGCGAATACGCCAAGAGCTTCGTGCTCGAAGCCGCCGCCGGCCAGCCCGCGCTGATCAGCCGTCGTCGCCTGAACGCCGAGCACCAGATCGAAGTGGTGGGCGAAAAGCTGCGCGCCATGATGCCCTGGATCAAGAAGAACAAGCTGGTCGACCAGACCCGCAACTGATGCCGGCCCTGAGGGGCGCACAACAGACACAAGGCCACCTCCGGGTGGCCTTTTTCCATGGAGCGGGCACCTGCCGGTGGGCGCCGGGCCCTGCTTTACACTCGCTGGATGGATTCAAGGCCCTTCGACGACGACTCCCAGGCTGGCGAACTGGAGCCGATGCCGCGCAAGCGGCGCAAGGGCATCTACGTGCTGCCCAACCTGTTCACGCTGGCAGCCCTGTTCGGCGGCTTCTATGGCGTTGTGATGGCCATGAACGGCCGCTTCGACATGGCCGTGATCGGCATCTTCTGTGCCATGGTGCTCGACAGTCTCGATGGACGCGTGGCGCGCATGACCAACACGCAAAGCGCGTTCGGCGAGCAGATGGATTCGCTGGCCGACATGGTGTCGTTCGGTGCGGCGCCGGCGCTCATCGCCTACATCTGGGCGCTCAAGGATCTGGGCCGCTGGGGCTGGATCGCTGCCTTCGTCTATTGCTCGTGCGCCGCGCTGCGGCTGGCCCGTTTCAACGTCAACACCGGCGTGGTGGACAAGCGCTACTTCCAGGGCTTGCCGTCGCCTGCGGCCGCTGCGCTGGTGATCGGTTTCATCTGGATCATGAACGAGCTGGAGATCGGTGGCTTCGACACGCTGGCCGGCGTGCCGATCGCCTGGTGGACGTTCGCTGTCGCGCTGTATGCGGGCCTGACCATGGTGACCAATGTGCCGTTCTACAGCTTCAAGGACGTGCACATGAAGAAGAGCGTGCCGTTCGCGGTGATCGTGCTCATCGCATTGGTGATCGCGGTGATCAACATCCACCCGCCCACCGTGCTGTTCAGCCTGTTCGCCATCTATGGCGTGAGCGGTTACGTGATCTATGGCTGGCGCCGCGCCAAGGGCATGCATGCCAGTCTGATCAGTACATCGACCGACGAGCCCGACGAGCGGGGGCTGCACAAGTGAGCCACGCATTGCCGTCCGCCCGACTGGCGGGTCTGCAGCAGCTGTGCTACATTGCGCAGATGAATTTCATTGCGCTGGCTCTACTGCTATCCACCCACGGGCGGAAACGGTAGCGCGCGCGCAATCCCGGACAACGGCCCGTATGCACCAGCAGCGGGCCGTTTTCCTTTGTGGGGCTGCTGGTTTCTCGATCCAACGGAAGAAGTCATCATGATGTTGAAACAGCCAGCCAGCAAATACCGTGCGTTCGCCCCGGTCGCCCTGCGTGACCGCACCTGGCCCGATGCCGTCCTGACCCGCGCTCCCATCTGGCTGAGCACTGACCTGCGCGATGGCAACCAGGCGCTGATCGAACCCATGGACATCGAGCGCAAGCTGCGCATGTTCCAGCTGCTGGTGCGCATCGGCTTCAAGGAAATCGAAGTCGGCTTTCCCTCCGCTTCCCAGGTCGAGTTCGATTTCGTACGCCGCCTCATCGATGAGAACCTGATCCCGGACGACGTCACCATCCAGGTGCTCACGCAGGCGCGCGAACCGTTGATCCGCCGCACCTTCGAATCGCTGCACGGTGCCCGCCGGGTGATCGTGCACTTGTACAACGCCGTCGCGCCCGTCATGCGCAAGGTCGTGCTGGGCATGGACGAGGACGGCATCGTCGATCTCGCGGTGTCGCAAGCGCGGCTGTTCAGTCAGCTCGCGGCGCAGCAGCCGGACACGCACTGGTCGTTCCAGTATTCGCCCGAAATGTTCTCGGGCACCGAGCTGGCGTTTTCCAAGCGCGTCGTCGATGCGGTGACCGAGGCCTGGGCGCCCACGCCCGGTCACAAATGCATCATCAATCTGCCTTCGACAGTGGAGCATTCGACGCCCAACATCTTCGCCGACATGATCGAGTGGATGCACCGCAATCTCGAACGCCGCGATTCCATCGTGCTGTCGGTGCACCCCCACAACGATCGCGGCACGGGCACGGCGGCCGGTGAGTTCGCGCTCATGGCCGGCGCCGACCGCATCGAGGGCTGCCTGTTCGGAAACGGCGAGCGCACGGGCAACCTCGATCTCGTGAATGTTGCGCTCAATCTCTACACGCAGGGCGTCGATCCCGGGCTGGATTTCTCCGACATCGACGAGATCCGCCGTGTGGTCGAACATTGCAACCAGTTGCCCGTGCACCCGCGCCATCCGTATGCGGGCGATCTGGTCTACACCTCGTTCTCGGGATCGCACCAGGACGCGATCAAGAAGGCCTTTGCCGCGCACCGCGATGGCGACATCTGGAACATTCCCTACCTGCCGGTGGATCCCAAGGATCTGGGCCGCAGCTACGAGGCCGTGATCCGCGTCAACAGCCAGTCGGGCAAGGGCGGCATCTCCTACCTGCTCGAGAGCGAGTTCGGGTTCGAGCTGCCGCGGCGCCTGCAGATCGAGTTCAGCCAGGTGGTGCAGCGCGTGATGGATACCGATGGCAAGGAACTCACAGCGCGCGACATCTTCTCGCTGTTCGAGCGCGAGTACGGTCTCGTCGACATCGTGTCGCCCACGCACGAGCTGACGGGGCAGGGCAGTGGCCAGCCGGTGAACATCCGTGCCCAGGCCCTGGTGGGTGGGCAGTCCTGCGAGATCGTCGGCCAGGGCACGGGCCCGATCGATGCCTTCGTGAGCGGCCTGGCCGAGGCCATGGGCCAGCCGGTGCGCGTGATGGACTACCACGAACACGCCATCGGATCGGGTGCCAACGCCCGCGCCGTGGCCTACATCGAACTGCGCGTGGCCGATGACCGCACGCTGTTCGGCGTGGGCGTGGATGCCGACATCGTCGGGGCCTCGCTCAAGGCCATCCTCAGCGGCCTGCGCCGCTCGGGCATCGCGTTACAGTCGGGCGAAGCCGCCGCGGCCGCCTGAGCGCGACCGCCACGAGACACGAGAACAAAGGAGTCCCCATGAGCGATCAACTCATCATCTTCGATACGACCTTGCGCGATGGCGAACAGTCGCCCGGCGCGTCCATGACCAAAGACGAGAAACTGCGCATCGCGCGCCAGCTCGAACGCCTGAAGGTGGACGTGATCGAGGCCGGCTTCGCTGCCAGCTCCAACGGTGACTTCGAGGCTGTCCAGGCGATCGCCAACGCGGTCAAGGACTCCACGGTGTGCTCGCTCTCGCGCGCCAACGACCGCGACATTGCGCGCGCAGCCGAAGCGCTCAAGGGCGCCGAGCGCGCGCGCATCCACACCTTCATCGCCACCTCGGCGCTGCACATGGAGAAGAAAC
>JAGOCV010000271.1 GCA_017998575.1 Burkholderiaceae bacterium | reverse complement strand
GCTCCTGCTCTATCCGGACGAGGCCGAGCGCGAGCGGCAGCGCCCGCGCTACGAAGAGCGCCTCGAATTCGAGCTGGGCACCATCCTCAAGATGGGGTTCCCCGGCTACTTCCTGATCGTGGGCGACTTCATCAACTGGGCCAAGAAAAACGGCTGCCCCGTGGGCCCGGGCCGCGGCTCGGGGGCCGGTTCGCTGGTGGCCTACGCGCTCAAGATCACCGATCTCGACCCGCTGCACTACAACCTGCTGTTCGAGCGCTTCCTCAATCCCGAGCGCGTCTCGATGCCCGACTTCGACATCGACTTCTGCCAGGGCAACCGCGACCGCGTCATCGACTACGTGAAGGACAAGTACGGCAAGGAAGCCGTGAGCCAGATCGCCACCTTCGGCACCATGGCGGCCAAGGCCGCCATCCGCGACGTGGGCCGCGTGATGGACATGAGCTACACCTTCTGCGACGGCATCTCCAAGCTGGTGCCGGGCAAGCCGGGGCAGACGTACACGCTGGCCTACCCGCCCGCGCAGAAGAAGGAAGGCGACAAGAACAACTACGCGCTCGAACTCGAACCCGTGCTCTACCAGCGCGTGCGCGAGGAAGAAGACGTGCGCACGGTCATCGAGATGGCGCAGAAGCTCGAAGGCATGACGCGCAACATCGGCATGCACGCGGGCGGCGTGCTGATCGCGCCCGGCAAGCTCACCGACTTCTGCCCGCTCTACCAGCAGCCCGGCAGCGAATCGGCGGTGAGCCAGTACGACAAGGACGACGTGGAGGCCATCGGCCTGGTGAAGTTCGACTTCCTGGGGCTGGCCACGCTCACGATCCTGGAGATCGCGCGCGAGTTCATCATGAAGCGGCACAAGGGCCAGGAGAACTTCACCTTCGAAGCCATCCCGCTCGACGACCGGGCCACGTACAGGCTGTTCCAGGAAGGCAAGACCGAGGCCGTGTTCCAGTTCGAATCGCGCGGCATGCAGGGCATGCTGCGCGACGCCAAGCCCAGCCGGCTGGAAGACCTGATCGCGCTGAACGCGCTCTACCGCCCGGGCCCGATGGACCTGATCCCCAGCTTCGTGAACCGCAAGCACGGCCGCGAAGACGTGATCTACCCGCACCCGCTGGTCGAGCCCGTGCTGGCCGAGACCTACGGGATCATGGTCTACCAGGAACAGGTGATGCAGACCGCCCAGGTGCTGGGCGGCTACAGCCTGGGCGGCGCCGACATGCTGCGCCGGGCCATGGGCAAGAAGAAGGCCGAAGAGATGGCCGAGCACCGTGCCATCTTCCGCAAGGGTGCGGCCGAGAAGGGCATCTCCGAGGACAAGGCCGACGAAGTGTTCGACCTGATGGAGAAGTTCGCGGGCTACGGCTTCAACAAGTCGCACGCGGCCGCCTACTCCCTGCTGGCCTACCACACGGGCTGGCTCAAGGTGCACTACACGGCGGAGTTCTACTGCGCCAACATGACCGTGGAAATGGACGACACCGACAAGCTCAAGGTGTTGTACGAGGATGCGGTCAAGCACTTCGCCATCAGCTTCGAGCCGCCCGACGTCAACCGCGGCAACTACCGCTTCGAGCCGGTCACCGACAAGGTGATCCGCTACGGCTTGGGGGCCGTCAAGGGCACGGGCCAGCAGGCCATCGAAGCCATCGTGGCCGCGCGCGAGGGCCGGGGCGCCGGTGCGGGCGGCGATACCGTGGGGCCGTTCGCCAGCCTGTACGACTTCGCCAAGCGCGTGGACCGCACGCGCGTGAACAAGCGCACGGTGGAGGCGCTCATCAAGGCCGGTGCGTTCGACAGCCTGCATCCCAACCGCGCGGAGCTGGTGGCCTCCATCGACCGCGCGTTCGAATTCGCCGCCACCAGCGAAGCGAACGCCAACCAGGGCGGGCTGTTCGACCTGGGCGACGACTCCCACGGATCGAGCACGCAGGAGCCGGCGCTGGTCGAAGCGATGCCCTGGGGCATCAAGGAGCGGCTCACGTTCGAGAAGACAGCCGTGGGCTTCTACCTCTCGGGCCACCTGTTCGACGAGTCGGCCGCCGAGGTGCGCCGCTTTGCCCGCCGCACCGTGGAAGAGCTGACCGAATCGCGCGAGCCGCAACTGGTGGCCGGCATCGTGAGCGACCTGCGCATCATCAACGGCCAGCGCGGCAAGCTCGCGCTGTTCAAGCTCGACGACAAGTCGGGCGTCATCGAAGGCACGGCCGACGAGGCCGTCATCAACGCCAGCCGCAACACGCTCAAGGACGACGAGCTCGTCATCATCATGGGCCGCGTGCAGCCCGACCGCTTCAGCGGCGGCGTGCGGCTCAACGTGCAGCAGGTGTGGGACCTGGCCACGGCGCGCTGCCGCTTCGGCAAATTCCTGCGCGTGTCGGTGAATGGCCGCGCGCCCGACATCGCGCGCCTCTTGCGCGACTTTCCGCCGCGCAAGGAGGTCTCGGAAGAAGGCGACGAACTGTTGCGCGGCCTGCCCGTGCGGCTGGCACTGGCGCGCGACGGCGCGGCGGCCGAGCTGCAACTGGGCGAGCAGGCGCGCTTTTTCCCCAGCGACGCCGCGCTGGCCAGCTGGATGGCGCAGGCCGACCAGGGCGCGGCGAGCATCGTCTACGAGATCTGAGCGCGAAGCTGGCCGCGATGCGCATCGCCCTGGTGTCCGACATCCACGGCAACCTGCCCGCGCTGCAGGCGGTGGCGGCCGACATCGAACGGCGCGGCGTTGACCGCGTGGTGTGCCTGGGCGACAACCTCTCGGGGCCGCTGCTGCCGCGCGAGACCGCCCATTGGCTGATGGCCTCGGACTGGCTGGTGCTGGCCGGCAACCACGAGCGCCAGATCCTCGATTACCCACGCAAGGGCGGTGGCCCGTCCGACGGCTACGCGCTGAGCCAGCTGGGCGAGCCCGAGCTGGCGTGGTTGCGCGGTCTGCGCTCCGAGGTCTGGATGGACGAAGAAGTGCTGCTGTGCCACGGCACGCCGCGCAGCGATTGCGAGCACTTCCTCGAATCGTTGCGCGCGGGTCGGCTGGAAGCCGCCACGTCCGACGAGATCGGTGAACGCCTGGGCCCCGTGGCCGCGCGCCTCGTCGCCTGCGGCCACAGCCACGTGCCGCGCATCGTCCGGCGCCCCGATGGCGCGCTGCTGGTCAACCCGGGCAGCGTGGGCCTGCAGGCCTATGAAGACGATCATCCTCAGCCCTACGTGATGGAGCAGGGCACGCCCGATGCGGTGTATGCCATCGTGGAACGCGGTGCGGATGGCCTTTGGAGCGGATCGCATCGCACCGTGCCCTACGACACTTCCGCCATGGCGGCGCTGGCGGCGCGGCACGGTCGTGCGGCATGGGAAGCGGCGCTGCTGCGCGGACGCGTGCACTGACGACCGGCGCCGCGCGGCGCGGCGCTCAGTCCTTGGGACCGAACTCGGCCGGGAACACCGTGGGATAGCGCCCGTTGTCGGCCGGGATGCGCTCGGTCTTGTCCACCGCGCGCAATACGGCATCGTCCCAGGCCGGCACGCCGGACGACTTGACCAGGCGCGAGCCGATGATCAGGCCCGAGGGCGACACGCGCACCTCGACCACGGCCTTGGGGTTGCCGCTGATCGAGTCCGGGTTGGGGAAGCTGATGTTGCGCTTGAAGAGCGCGGCCAGCCGCTCGGCATACCCCGCGCTGGGGCCGGACGAGCGCTGCGAGTTGCCGGTGGCATCGGCCGAGCCGGTGGCGCCGGCCATGGCCTGGATGCGCTTGAGGTTTTCCTCGCGGCGCTTGGCCTCGGCCAGCTTCTCCTGCTGTTCTTCGCGCTTCTTCGCTTCCTGGTCGCGCTTCTTGTCTGCGGCGGCTTTCTCGGCGGCCTTCTTGTCAGCCGCCGCCTTCTCCGTCGCGGCCTTCTTCTCGCGTGCGGCCTTGTCGGCGGCTTGTCGCTTCTGCTCGGCCTCGCGGCGTTCGCGCTCCTCGCGCTGGCGCTTCTCGCGTTCCAGCGCGATGTCGGCGTCGCGGTTCTGCTCGGGCGGCGGCGCCGTCTGGGTGCGCGGCGCGGGAGGGGCCGGTGGCGGAGTGGGCGCCGGCGGGGTTTCCACCGGCCGCGGTGCGGCCTGCTGCACGACGGTGGACCAGAGCTCGGCCTCGATGGCGGCGTCGCGGTTGGTGTTCTTCCAGTTCACGCCCCAGGTGAGCGCGGCGATCAGCACGGCGTGCGCGGCGAGCGCGATGCCGAACGCACGCGCGGCGCCCGGCTGCGGTGGCGGCATGAAGTCGATGCGTTCGGCGTGCGAGGGCATGGGGCTTGGGATAGGGCTCGGGCGACGAAGTTCGCGCGGGAAAACGCCGTGCGCGTCAGTTGGCCAGCTGCACCGACAGGCCCACGCGCTGGACGCCGCGCTTTTGCAGCTCGCTCATCACGCCCACCACGGTCTCGTACTTGACCGACTTGTCGGCCGCGATCACCACCGGGCTCGCAGGATCGCCTGCCTGCGCCTGGCGGACCGCCGCCACGAGGTCGGACAGCCGCACCTGGGTGCCGTCGCCTTTCTGGTCCATGGACTTCACCGAGAGCCGCTCGTCCTTGCCGACCAGCACCTGCACCACGCGGTCGGGCTGCTTGGCCGCCCGGCCCACGCTGGGCAGGTCGATGAGGCTGGGCGTGATCAGCGGCGCGGTGACCATGAAGATGATCAGCAGCACCAGCATCACGTCGATGAAGGGCACCATGTTGATCTCGTTGATGGTGCGGCGGCCACGGCCGCGGGAGGCAACTCCGGGCATCTGGACGGTTCCTTCAGTGGCCGGGGGCGGCTGCGGGCGAGGCGCCCAGGTTGCGCTGCAGGATGTTGGAGAACTCTTCGATGAAGGTTTCCAGCTTGATCGCGACGCGGTCGATGTCGCGCGCGAAGTTGTTGTAGGCCACCACGGCCGGAATGGCGGCGAACAGGCCGATCGCCGTGGCCACCAGCGCCTCGGCGATGCCGGGGGCCACCGTGGCCAGCGTCACCTGTTGCAGGCTGGCCAGGCCCGTGAAGGCATGCATGATGCCCCACACCGTGCCGAACAGGCCCACATACGGCGACACCGAGCCCACCGAGGCCAGGAACGACAGGTTGGACTCGGCCGCGTCCAGCTCGCGCTGGAAGCTCGCGCGCATGGCGCGGCGTGCGCCGTCGAGCAGCGTGTTGGCGTCGGCGATGCGGCGCTCGCGCAGCTTCTGATATTCGCGCATGCCCGAGGCGAAGATGCGCTCCATCGGGCCGGCGCTGCGGGCGTTCTGCGCGGCGGCGGCGTACAGGTCGTTGAGGCTGGCGCCGGACCAGAACTCGCGCTCGAAGTCTTCGTTCAGGGCCTTGATGCGGCGCAGCGAGAAGAGCTTGCGGAAGATTGCGGCCCAGCTGGCGATGGAGACACCCACCAGCAGCAGCATCACCAGCTGCACCACGATGCTGGCCGAAAGGACGAGGTGCAGGATCGAGAGGACTTGTTGGTTCATGGAGAAGGGGCGAGCTGGTGCAGGATGCGGGCCGGGATGCGGGCG
>JAGOCV010000021.1 GCA_017998575.1 Burkholderiaceae bacterium | reverse complement strand
TGCTGGGCGTGCCGCATGCCGATCGTGGGCCGCTGCGCGAATGGTCGCTGGCCATCCTGGGGGCGCTGGAGCCCCGCCTGTCGCCCGAGCAGGAAGCACTGGGCAACCGCAGTGTGGCGGAGTTCACGGCCTACCTGCGCGGGCTGGTGGCCGACCGCAGGCAGCACCCGGGCGATCCGCGCCACGACGTGCTCACGCGGCTCATTCAGGGCGACGGCGACGGGCACGCGGCCGAAACGCTCAGCGAGTCCGAACTGCTGCAGAACTGCGTGTTCATCCTCAACGCGGGCCACGAGACCACCACCAACCTGATCGGCAATGCGCTGGTGGCGTTGCAGGAATGGCCCGCGCAGAAGGCCTGGCTGATCGACGCGCTGCAGCGCACCGATGGCGACGCGCGCACCACACTGCTCGACACCGCCGTGGACGAGTTCCTGCGTTTCGAATCGTCCAATCAGCTGGGCAACAGGCGCGCGACATGCGATGTGATGGTGGGTGGAGCATCGCTGCCGGCCGGCACGCTCGTCACGCTGTGCATCGGCGCGGCAAACCGTGATCCCGCGCAGTTCGCCGAGCCGGACCGGCTCGACCTCGCGCGCACCGACAACCGGCACCTGGCTTTCGGCTTCGGCATCCACCAGTGCGCCGGGCTCAGCCTGGCGCGGCTCGAGGGCCGCGTGGCCATCGGCCGCTTCCTGCAGCGCTTCCCGGACTACCGGCTCACCGCGCCGCCCGTGCGCGGCGGTCGTGCGCGCTTCCGCGGCTTCCTCGCCGCGCCATTCGCGACGGCGTGAAGCAGCCGCGCACCACCGGCATCAGTCGCGGCAGAAGCCTTCGCCGGTACGCACGGTGAGGCAGTTCTTCTTGTCCTGCAGCCACTTCATGCCCGTGGCCGGACCATCGGTGGCGCGCAGGATTTCGGTGCTGCCGACACGCTCGAACGCGATGCCGTCGGCGACAGCGCGGCCGGGATAGGTGGCGGGGCCGTCGAGCGACTGGATGGTGATGCGATACCCCTGGCCATCGGCCGCGATGTCGACAAAGGTGCCTTCAGGTCCTGTCCATCGGCCCAACCAGGCATCGGCTGCGCGCGATGCGGCTGCGGGCGCGGACGCGGCCGTGGCCGGCGCGTTGGCCGCAGGGGTCGACACCGAAGGCGCGCCAGGCACGCCGGCCGACGGCGCCTCGGTCGCAGGCCGGTCGCATGCCGCGAGCAGGCCAGCACAGGCGGCGTGAGTACAGGCCGCGCCGATGCGGCGCGTGCGTATATCCAGAGGTTTGAGGAATGTCATGGGCAAAGCTCCGTCTCGAAGTCCGTCCCACCGTAACAGGGCGCGGCGGACCCGTGGTTACCCGCTGTCACCGAGACGGCGGGGTGCATAGACTCGGCCGGCGCCCCGCCGGCACGCCCGGCCGGGGCAGACACGCACAACGAGGAGCCAGGGGGTATGAACAGGCTGTTGCAGTACAGGACGGCGCGCCGCTGGATCGCGGTCACGTCGATGGCGCTCGCGGGCATGGTGGCCGCATCGGTCGGCGGGCCCGCCATGGCGCAACCGGCGGTGCTCGGACAGATCGGCCCCTTCAGCGGCCTGCCGGTGCCCGATGCCATCGAAGTCAACCAGGGCATCACGGCCTACGTCGCGCAGGCCAATGCCGCTGGCGGTGTGCGTGGGCAGAAGATCGAGTTCTTCCAGGCCGACGACCGCTACACGCCCGAGGGCTTCCGTGAACAGTTCGAGCGCGCGCAGGACCGCAAGCCCGTCGCGCTGCTCTCGCCCATCGGCTCGGCTTCGCTGACGGCCATGCTGCAGGCGAAGCTGCTCGACAACAGCGACACGCTCATCATGAATGCGATTCCGGGCGCCGAGAGCCTGCGCAATCCGGGTCACCCCAGGCTGTTCCACATCCACGCGGGCGACAGGCAGCAGATCGAAAAGATCGTCAGCCACGCGCGCACGCTCGGCATGACGCGGCTGGCCGTGCTGCATCAGGAGATTCCGGTCGGCACCTCGGGCCTCGCCATGGCCAAGGCCGAGGCCGAGCGCGTCAAGGGCCTGGAACTCGTCGCCGTGCAATCCACCCAGGATCCGGCGGCGCTGGCCGCGGCCAGCGCGGCGATCGCGCAGGGCAACCCGCAGGGCGTGCTGGTGCTGGCCGCGCCGCCGTTCATGGCCGGTGGTGTGGCGGCGTTGCGCAAGGCGGGTGTGTCGCAGTGGATCTTCGTGCTGTCGTACGTGCCGGCCCAGCTCATCGTCAAGCTCGCAGGCCCGCAGGGCGCTCGCGGCGTGGGTATCGCGCAGACGTATCCCAATCCGAACGGCAAGTCGCTGCCGATGATGCGGGAGTTCCAGGCCGCGATGAAAGCCGCCCATCCCACCATCGCCGAATACACGCCGTTCCAGCTCGAAGGCTACCTGTCGGCACGCATCGTCGCCGACGCGATGCGGCGCGCGCGCGACCGCACGCCCGAGGCGGTGATCGCCGCGCTGCGCGGCATGGGCGAAATCGACCTCGGCGGTTTCCGCGTCAATTTTTCGCGCGGCAACGTGGGCAGCAGCTTCGTGGACATCGGCGTCATCGCCGTGGACGGCAAGCTGCGCTATTGAGGCCACTGACGCCGCGGGCGATACCGGGCATGCCGACCGGCACCCGGCTCATTCCACCCGAAGGATGGCGGTGGGCTTGAAGCCCAGGTCGGCCGCCTTGCCCTTGCGGCCACGCGCAGCCCGCGCATTGTTGAGGCTGCGGATCTCCAGCGTGTCGTCACGCTCCTTGCCGCCACGGCCGATGCCTTCGATGCGCACGCTGCGCGTGTAGGCGGCGGCGCCCGCCAGGCTGTCCCGGGCTTCCAGGTCGATCAGCAGCAGGCCACGGCCGCCGCTGGCCATGGCCTTGAGCTCGCCGATCTCGAATGTGAGGATGCGGCCGCCCGTCGATGCGCAGGCCACGTGCGTGGCCGCCGCCAACGGCGTCGCGCCCGACGTGCCCGACACCGGCGAGGGCCGGCACACGGTCTCGCCCTCGCCCACCGCGATGAACGACTTGCCGCCCTTCTGGCGCGAGATCAGGTTCTCCACGTTGGCCAGGAAGCCATAGCCCCCCGATCCCGACAGCAGCAGCGTGGCGCCCGGCGGGCCGGCGAAGTAGTGCGCGAGCTGCGTGCCCGACTCCAGTTCGATCAGCGTGGTGACGGGCTGGCCGTCGCCGCGCGCGCCCGGCAACTGCGACACCGGCACCGAGTACACGCGGCCGTTGCTGCCGAACACCAGCAGCACGTCGACGGTACGGCACTCGAAGGTGCCATACAGACCATCGCCCGACTTGAACGCGAAGCCAGACGCCTCGTGCCCATGGCCGGTGCGCGCGCGCACCCAGCCCTTCTGGGAGACGACGACGGTGACCGGCTCGTCCGCCACCTTCACTTCGGCCGTGGCGCGTTTGTCGGCCTGGATCAGCGTGCGGCGCGGGTCGGCGAACTGCTTCGCGTCGGCTTCGATCTCCTTGACCATGAGGCGGCGCAGCGCGGCCGGGCTGCCGAGGATCTCTTCCAGCTTGCCCTGTTCCTCGCGCAGGTTCCTGAGCTCCTGCTCGATCTTGATGGCCTCCAGGCGCGCGAGCTGACGCAGCCGGATTTCGAGGATGTCCTCCGCCTGGCGGTCGCTGAGCGAGAAGCGCGCGATCAGCGCCGCCTTGGGCTCGTCGCTCTCACGGATGATGCGGATGACCTCGTCGATATTGAGCAGAACCAGCTGCCGGCCTTCGAGGATGTGGATGCGGTCCAGCACCTTGTTGAGCCGGTGGCGCGAACGCCGCTCGATGGTGCGCGCGCGGAACTCGATCCACTCCATCAGCATCTGTCGCAGCGACTTCTGTATGGGCCGGCCATCGATGCCCACCGAGGTGAGGTTGATCGACGACGAGGTTTCCAGCGAGGTGTGCGCGAGCAACGTGATGATGAGCTCGGGCTGTCCGATGCGGCTGGTCTTGGGTTCGAACACCAGGCGCACCGGCGCGTCCTTGCTCGATTCGTCGCGCACGGCGTCGAGCACAGCCAGCAGCGTGGCCTTGAGCTGCGTCTGCTCGGCCGTGAGCGCCTTCTTGCCGGTCTTCACCTTGGGGTTGGTGAGTTCCTCGATCTCCTCGAGCACCTTCTGAGACGAGACGCCCGGGGGCAGCTCGTTCACCACCATCTGCCACTGGCCGCGCGCGAGTTCCTCGATCTTCCAGCGCGCCCGCACCTTGAGCGAGCCACGGCCGCTGCGGTAGGCATCGGCGATGTCGCCGGCGCTGCTGATGATCTGGCCGCCGCCCGGATAGTCGGGGCCGGGCAGCAAAGTGAACAGCTCGTCGTCGCCGAGCTTGGGATTCTTGACCAGCGCCACGCAGGCGTCGGCCACTTCGCGAAGATTGTGGCTGGGGATCTCGGTGGCCAGGCCCACGGCGATACCGCTGGCGCCGTTGAGCAGCGAGAACGGCAGGCGCGCGGGCAACTGGCGCGGCTCTTCGGTGGAGCCGTCGTAGTTGCGGACGAAGTCGACCGTGCCCTCGTCGATCTCGTCGAGCAGCAACTGCGTGATCTTCGACAGGCGCGCCTCGGTGTAGCGCATGGCAGCCGCGCCGTCGCCGTCGCGGCTGCCGAAGTTGCCCTGGCCGTCGATCAGCGGATAGCGCTGACTGAAGTCCTGCGCCATGCGCACCAGCGCGTCGTAGGCGGCCTGGTCGCCGTGCGGATGGAAGCGGCCGAGCACGTCGCCCACCACGCGCGCGCTCTTGACCGGCTTGGCGCCGACCGCGCCCGAAAAGCCCAGGCCCATGCGCTCCATCGCGTACAGGATGCGGCGCTGCACCGGCTTCTGGCCGTCGCACACATCGGGCAGCGCCCGGCCCTTGACCACGGAGAGGGCGTATTCGAGGTAGGCGCGCTGGGCGTAGCTGGCCAGCGAAAGGCCGTCGTCGCTTTCGGGCGCGGGCTGGAATTCGAGAGTGGTTTGATCGCTCATCGTTGTCGTCGTCGGGTGTCTGGCGCGCGGCAGCGGCGAGGCCGCACGCCGCGCGGGAAAAAGTTCAGTAGCCGGCCTTTGCGCCCTGCGCGGTCTCGGCCACGGTGGTGGTGCCGGCGGCCAGCGGAGGTGGCATGTTGCCGCGCCCCACAGCGCCACCGGCGGGCACGCCAGCAGCGAGCTCCACGCGCACGCGGGCGGGCACTGCGCCACGGCGCTGGGCCGCCAGGGTTTCGGGTGGGCGCAGCAGCGTGTAGAGCTGGGTCACGGTGCGCACGTAGTTCTGCGTTTCGCGGAAGTTGGGCACCTTGTGGCCCGCGCGTTGCACCGCACCCTCGCCCGCGTTGTATGCGGCCAGCACCAGGTCGAGCTGGCCGGGGTAGCGGCGCATGAGGTCGCGCAGGTAGCGGGTGCCGGCGCCGATGTTGGTGCGGGGATCGGCCAGGCGCCGCTCAAGCGTCAGCCTCGCGTCGCCGCGCACGCCATAGCGCTCGGCCGTAGCCGGCATCACCTGCATCAGCCCGATGGCGCCGCGCGGCGACACGGCCTGCGCGTCGAAGCCCGATTCGGTGGCGATGATGGCCTGCAGCAGCTCGTACTCGACGCCGTGGGCCTGCGCCGATTCGCGCATCAGGTGCTTGACCGACTTGTAGGCCGGCGACACGTCGAAGAAGGCGAGCAGCTTGGCCTTCTGCGTGGGCACGGTGACGGCGCGCGGTGTCTCGGCCGCCGCTGCCGGCAGGCCATCGGCCGAGTCGAAAGACGTGCCATTGCGGAAGAACAGCTCGTAGCGCTCGTCCAGCCGTTCGGCCGCGAAGTGCGCCACGCCCTGCGCATCGACATACCCCCACACGTCGGCGCGCGCGGCGGTGGTGGTGGCCAGCAGCGCGCACGCCGTGGCGATGGCCAGCAGCAACGCTCGCGCGCGTGGAACGGCCTCGCTCCCACGGGCTGCGGTGCGAGCGCCTCGGGGCGGCCAGGCAGCGCTCATGCCGGCAGCTCCAGGGCCGCGGCGCGGCGGGCGGTGAACTCGTCGGCCAGCATCGACATCACGATCAGCGAGTCGTAGCCCGAGGCCGTGCGATCGCCCACCCTGACCGCATCGCGCAGCGTACCTTCCACCGCGAAGCCTTCGCGCTCGTAGAGGGCGCGCGCACGCGTGTTGAGCGACTTCACGTCGAGCCAGAAGCGGTGCGCGCCCAGATCGTCGAAGGCGATGCGCTTGAGCACGCGCAACGCCGCACGCCCCGTTCCGTGGCCCTTGTGCCGTACCACCACGCGCTTGAGTTCCAGCGCCTGGTGCGGGCTGCGGCAGCCGATCAGGATGGCGAAACCCGCGGCCTCGAAATCGGCGCCGGACTCGATGACGAAGTGGCGGAAGTCGGGGAAGCGGATCGCGGCCTCATGCTGCGTGCGCTCCCACGGGGTGATGTCGGGCAGGTTGTCCGGGTCCTGCTCGAGCGAGAGCACGTAGGGGATGTCGGACTGCAGGGTGGGCCGCAGGCGCACGCGCGTCGCCCCCTCGCGCGCGCGCAGCTGCGCGAGGATGGCGTCGGGCGTGTCCTGCGCGGGCACCATCACACGTCCACTTCCACGGCGTCGCCGTGCAGTTCCATCAGCTCACGCCGCGCCGCGGCCTCGCCCTTGCCCATGAGCTTGGTGATCTCGGCTTCGGTGGCCGCGAAGTCCAGCTGGCCCAGCTGCACCGGCAGCAGGCGGCGGGTGTCGGGGTTGAGCGTGGTTTCCCACAGCTGCTCGGCGTTCATCTCGCCCAGGCCCTTGAAGCGGCTGATGGTCCACTTGCCCTCGGCCACGCCTTCCTTGCGCAGCTTGTCGAGGATGGCCGTGAGTTCGCCATCGTCGAGCGCATAGACCTTGCCGGCCGGCTTCTTGCCGCGCGCGGGGGTGTCGACGCGGTAGAGCGGCGGACGCGCCACGAACACGTGGCCCGTCTCGATCAGCTTGGGGAAATGCCGGAAGAACAGCGTGAGCAGCAGCACCTGGATATGCGAGCCGTCGACGTCGGCGTCGCTCAGGATGCAGACCTTGCCGTAGCGCAGTCCCGACAAGTCGGGCGTGTCGTTGGGGCCGTGCGGATCGACGCCGATGGCGACCGAGATGTCGTGGATTTCGGTGTTGGCGAACAGTCGGTCGCGCTCCACTTCCCAGGTGTTGAGCACCTTTCCGCGCAGCGGCAGGATGGCCTGGCTTTCCTTGTCGCGGCCCATCTTGGCGCTGCCGCCGGCAGAATCGCCTTCGACCAGGAACACCTCGTTGTGCGCGATGTCCTTGCTCTCGCAGTCGGTGAGCTTGCCGGGCAGCACGGCCACGCCCGAGCCCTTGCGCTTTTCGACCTTCTGGCCGGCCTTCTGGCGCGTCTGCGCGGCCTTGATGGCCAGCTCGGCCAGCTTCTTGCCGTATTCGACGTGCTGGTTGAGCCAGAGCTCGAGCGCCGGCCGCACGAAGGTGGACACGAGGCGAACGGCGTCGCGCGAGTTGAGGCGCTCCTTGATCTGGCCCTGGAACTGCGGATCGAGCACCTTGGCCGACAGCACATAGCTGGCGCGCGCGAACACGTCCTCGGGCAGCAGCTTCACGCCCTTGGGCAGCAGGCTGTGCAGCTCGATGAAGCTCTTGACGGCATTGAACAGGCCGTCCCGCAGGCCGCTGTCGTGCGTGCCGCCAGCGCTGGTGGGAATGAGGTTGACGTAGCTCTCGCGCACCGGGGCGCCTTCTTCGGTGAATGCCACGGCCCACGCCGCACCCTCGCCCTCGGCGAAGCTGTCGTTGTTCTCGGCGTAGCCCTCACCCTCGAACAGCGGGATCACCGGATCGGCCGGCAGCGTCTGCATGAGGTAGTCGCGCAGGCCGCCCTTGTAGAGCCAGGTCTGGCTGTCCTTCGTCTTCTCGACCGTCAGCGTGACGCTGACGCCGGGCATGAGCACGGCCTTGCTGCGCAGCAGGTGGGTCAGTTCGCCCATCGGCAGTTGTGCCGATTCGAAATACTTCGCGTCGGGCCAGACACGCACGGTGGTGCCCTGCCTGCGGTCGCCCTCGCCCTGGGCCCGCGTAGCCAGTGGCTCGACCACGTCGCCGCCCGAGAACACCAGGCGCGCCACCTTGCCTTCGCGGTGACTGGTGGCTTCGAGCCGGGTGGCCAGCGCATTGGTGACGGACACGCCCACGCCGTGCAGGCCGCCCGAGAAGCTGTAGGCACCGCCCTTGCCCTTGTCGAACTTGCCGCCGGCATGCAGCCGGGTGAAGACGAGCTCGATGACAGGGGCGTTTTCCTCGGGGTGCATGCCGAAGGGGATGCCGCGGCCGTCGTCCTCGACACTGACCGAGCCGTCGGCATGCAGCGTGACCTTGATCTTGCGACCATGTCCGGCCAGGGCTTCGTCGGCCGCGTTGTCCAGCACTTCCTGGACGATGTGCAGCGGGTTGTCGGTACGGGTATACATGCCCGGCCGCTGCTTGACGGGCTCCAGTCCCTTGAGGACACGGATGGAGCCCTCGGAGTACTCTGTAGGTGGTTTGACTGCCATGGGAGCGCGATTGTAGAACGCAACCGGCGAAACCACTGGATGCAAATACAGCCCTGGTGGCGCGCCGCCCGACCGATGCGCGGCGCGCATCAGTCCACGCGTGCAATTTCATCTGCCCCAGGTAGCGCGGGCGACACGCGCCCGGTGCCTTTTCTATACAGTCATGCGCCATGACAACAATCGATACAACAACAGAGAGACGAACGCTGTCGATCGCCCAGGTGCTGGTGTGCGGCGCCGCCATCGTCACGCTGTCGATGGGCATCCGCCATGGCTTCGGTCTGTGGCTGCAACCCATCACGCAGGCCAACGGCTGGACACGCGAGACCTTCGCCTTCGCGCTGGCGATCCAGAACCTCACCTGGGGCATCTCCGGCATCTTCGCCGGTATGGCTGCAGACCGCTTCGGTGCCTTCCGGGTTCTGCTGGTGGGCGCCGTGCTCTACGCCGCGGGCCTGGCCGGCATGGCCCTGGCCACCACACCGCTGATGTTCACCGCGACCACGGGCGTGCTGATCGGCATGGCACAGGCAGGCACCACCTATGCCGTGATCTACGGCGTGATCGGCCGCAACATCCCGGCCGCACGGCGATCATGGGCCATGGGCATTGCGGCTGCGGCCGGCTCGTTCGGGCAGTTCCTCATGGTGCCGATGGAAGGCTTCCTGATCCGCGGCTTCGGCTGGCAGCAGGCACTGCTCATGCTGGGCGCGGCAGCCCTGCTGATCCTGCCGCTGGCCTGGGGGCTGCGCGAGCCGGGTTTCGGTGGCGGCACCGTGGTGCGGCGCCAGCAGACCATCGGCCAGGCGCTGGCCGAGGCCTGCCGCTACCCGAGCTTCCAGCTGCTGATGGCCGGCTATTTCGTCTGCGGCTTCCAGGTGGTGTTCATCGGCGTGCACATGCCCAGCTACCTCAAGGACAAGGGCCTGGCGCCCGAGGTGGCCAGCTATGCACTGGCGCTGATCGGACTGTTCAACGTGTTCGGCACCTACCTGGCGGGCACGCTGGGCGAGCGCATGCTCAAGAAGAACATCCTGGCGTTCATCTATTTCGCCCGCTCGGTGGTGATCGTGCTGTTCCTGCTGGCACCGATCTCGCCGCTGTCGGTCTACCTGTTCGCGTCGGCCATGGGCCTGCTGTGGCTGTCCACCATCCCGCCCACCAATGCGGTCGTGGCGCAGATCTTCGGTGTGGCGCACCTGTCGATGCTGGGCGGCTTCGTATTCTTCAGCCACCAGATCGGTTCGTTCCTGGGCGTGTGGCTGGGCGGCTATCTCTACGACCGCACCGGCAGCTATGACATCGTCTGGTACATCTCGATCGCGCTGGGTGTGTTCGCGGCGCTGGTCAACCTCCCTGTGCGCGAAACGGCCATTGCCCGCCCCGCGCCCCAGGCCAGCTAGCATCCCGACCACTCCGCGCCCCGCCATGAAGCCAGGAACCCTGCTCCCGCGCCTGTTGGTCGCCGCCGCCATCGGTGCGGTGTTGCTGGGCGTGTTCTCGCTCTACACGCGCCCCGAGTTCCTGGTGGCGCTGTCCGAGCAGATGTGGGCCTGCTTCCAGTGACGGCGGCTGCCATGCTGCCTCATGGAAGCCAGGCGCCTTCGGCCTGGGTCCGGCGCTGGAGCCGCCTGGTGCCCGCAGGCGCGAGCGTGCTCGACGTCGCTTGCGGCCATGGGCGGCACATGCGCTGGTTCCGCGAGCGCGGCCACGCGGTGACCGGTGTGGACCAGTCGCCGGAGGCCATCGCCAGCGTCGCGCACCTGGGCGAAGCCGTGCTGGCCGACATCGAAGGCGGCCCCTGGCCCTGGCCAGGGCGCCGGTTTGGCGCCGTCGTGGTCACGAATTACCTGTGGCGGCCGACGCTGCCGCTGATCGTGCAGAGCGTGGATGAGGGCGGCGCGCTGATCTACGAGACCTTCGCCACCGGCAATGAAACCATCGGCAAGCCCTCGCGCCCCGATTTCCTGCTGCAGCCGGGGGAACTCATCGCCGCCTGCCAGGGTTTGCGCATCGTGGCCTATGAAGACGGATTCGAGGCCGATCCGCCCCGCTTCGTGCAACGCATTGCCGCCGTGCGGCAACCCCATGACGCCCCGCCGGCGCGTCATGCGCTCTGAGTAGAATGCCGGTTTACCTCCTGAACGGCCCCATCCGGACATGACACCCATCACCGGCAGCATCGTGGCCCTGGTCACGCCCATGCACGAAGACGGCAGCGTGGACTACCCGACGCTGCGCAAGCTGATCGACTGGCACATCGCCGAGGGCACCGACTGCATCGGCGTGGTCGGCACCACGGGTGAATCGCCCACGGTCAACGTCGAGGAACACCAGGAAATCATCCGCGTCTCGGTCGAGCAGGCCGCCGGCCGCGTGCCCGTGATGGCCGGCTGCGGCGCCAACTCGACGGCAGAGGCGATTGAGCTCGCCCGCTTCGCCAAGAAAGTAGGTGCCGATTGCCAGCTGCAGGTCGTTCCCTACTACAACAAGCCCACGCAAGAGGGCCAGTACCAGCACTTCAAGGCCATCGCCGAAGCGGTGGGTGACCTGCCGACGGTGCTCTACAACGTGCCCGGCCGTTCGGTGGCCGACATGGCGCACGACACCGTCCTGCGCCTGGCGCAGGTGCCCGGCATCGTGGGCATCAAGGAAGCCACGGGCAACATCGAGCGCGCGCAGTGGCTGATCCGCGAGGCGCCCAAGGGCTTCGCCATCTATTCGGGGGATGATCCCACCGCCGTGGCGCTGATGCTGTGCGGGGGCCAAGGCAACGTGAGCGTCACCGCCAACGTGGCCCCGCGCCTGATGCACGAGCTGTGCGTGGCGGCGGTGGCCGGCGACACGCGCCGCGCCATGGACATCCAGTTCAAGCTGATGCCGCTGCACAAGCAGCTGTTCGTCGAAGCCAACCCGATTCCTGTCAAGTGGGCAATGGCACGCATGGGCCTGTGCGGGCCGGCCATGCGGTTGCCCATGACGCCGCTGTCGGCCGCCAGTGAACCCGTCGTCGAGGCTGCCTTGCGCGCCAGCGGTCTGCTCTGAACGCGAGCGCGCAACGCCCGCATTTCCAGGTTTTCAAGGGATTCCCAACGTGAACAAGATCCAACGTCTCGGCCTGCTGGCCCTCGCCCTGTCGCTGGGCGCCTGCTCGGTGCTCGAATCGGACAAGATCGACTACAAGAGCGCCTCCAAGGGAGCGTCGCTCGACGTGCCGCCCGACCTCACTCAGCTCTCGCGCGACACGCAGTACGTCGTGCCGGGCCGTCCGGTCACGGCGAGCAGCTACCAGGTCGGCCAGGTCACGACAGCGGTGCCGGCAGCCGCCAGCGCGCTGGGCGACGTGCGCATGGAGCGCGCCGGCTCGCAACGCTGGCTGGTGGTCGACCGCGCCCCGGAGAAGCTCTGGGACGACGTGCGCGACTTCTGGCAGGAAAACGGCTTCCTTCTCGTGCTCGACCAGGCCAATCTGGGCATCATGGAAACCGACTGGGCCGAGAACCGCGCCAAGATTCCGCAAGACGCCATCCGCAACTTCGTCGGCCGCGCGCTGGACTCGCTCTACTCGACCAGCGAGCGCGACAAGTTCCGCACGCGCCTGGAACGCACGCCCGCCGGCAAGACCGAGATCTACATCAGCCACCGCGGCATGATCGAAGTGTTCAGCACCACGCAGCAGGACCGCACGGTGTGGCAACCGCGGCCCGCCGACCCCGAGCTCGAGGCCGAGTTCCTGCGCCGGCTGCTGGTCAAGCTGGGTGTCACCCAGGAGCAGTCGCGAGCCATCGTGGCCGCGGGCGCGACCAGCGCTGCAGCGCGTGCCGCCACGGTGAACAACCTGCCCGCCGTCCAGATCGACGACGACTTCGACCGCGCCTGGCGTCGCGTGGGCCTCGCGCTCGACCGCACCGGCTTCACGGTGGAAGACCGCGACCGCAGCCAGGGCCTGTACTTCGTGCGCTACGTCGAGCCCACCACGCCCGACACCAAGCAGCCTGGCTTCTTCGGTCGCATCTTCTCGTTCGGCAGTTCCAGCAAGCCCGAGCCGGCGCCCATCAAGTACCGTATCGCGCTGCGCAGCCAGGGGACGTCGACGACGGTGTCCGTGCTCGACGCGACGGGCACGCCCGATCGCTCGCCCAATGCCGAGCGCATCGTCCGCGTGCTGGTGGACGAGCTGAAGTAAGCGGCGCGAAGCGCGGCGCCCGATGCTGCGCTTTCGCAACCTGGGCAGCGGCAGCACCGGCAACGCTACCGTGGTCGAGGCCCGGGACGGCCTCACCGTCAACCGGCTGCTGATCGACTGCGGCCTGGGCGTGCGCCAGCTCGAGGCACGCCTGGCCAGCGCCGGGCTATTGCTTGGCGACCTCGACGCCATCTTCATCACGCACGAGCACGCCGATCACATCGGCTGCGCGCCCGAACTCGCACGCCGCCGCGGCATCCCGCTCTGGATGAGCCATGGCACGCGCCATGCCATTGCCCGGCTCGATCCTGCCGTCGAGGTGCGTGTGGTGCAGGATGGCGAAATCGCAGCCCTGGGCGCGCTGCAACTGCGCCCCTTCACCGTGCCGCACGACGCGCGCGAACCGCTGCAGCTGCGTTGCAGCGACGGTTCACGCCATCTCGGGGTGTTGACCGATCTGGGCCACGCCACGCGGCATGTGCTGGACATGCTGGACGGCTGTCATGCGCTCCTGCTCGAATGCAACCATGATCCGGCGTTGCTCGAAGCCTCCGGCTATCCCCCGTTCCTCAAGCGTCGCGTTGCGGGCCCCTGGGGACACCTGTCAAATGCATCGGCTGCCGACATCGCGCGTCAGTTGCGCCACGGCGGCATGCGCCATGTCGTCGCGGCGCATCTGAGCCAGCAGAACAACCGCCCGGCACTTGCTGCGCAGGCGCTGGCCGAAGCACTCGATTGCGCACCCGCCGATATCCTCGTGGCCGACGCCGGCGCAGGCACGGGCTGGCTGGAAGCCTGAAGGCGTCCGTCCAGCAAAAAGCCGCCCGAGGGCGGCTCTTGCCTGACGCCGCGGGTAGCGTCAGGACCACACGCTTTCAGCGCAGGCTTACTGCTTGGGCGCTTCGGTCGTCGATGGCATCGGCATTGCCGGGGCGGAAGCAGCGTCGGCCGGCATCGGCGCGGATGCTGCATCTGCGGGTGCCGACGCGGGCTCCATCGGGATGGGAGCGGCGGCCGGAACAGGAGCTTCGACAGCCGGTGCAGGCGCCGGGGCCGGCGGGGTTTCCTGCTTGCCGCAGGCGGCCAGCGTGGCGGCGGCCACCAGCGTTGCCAGTAAGAGCGATTTCTTCATTTCGGTGTTCCTCAGGATGACGCGAACCTAGTTTGTGGGCCCGGGCGCGGACGAGTCGTCGACACGGGTCGGGCGCCTTCGGGGACGCCCTTGGAAAATTATAGGAACGCGAAATGGCCGGACCGCATCGTTCAGCCATTGAACAACGCAACTTACCAATGCTCACAACCCCAGCGTGGTCGACGGAAATGCCGGCGAGCTGCGGCGCCACCACTCGTCCAGCGCCTCGCGCAGCGCCAGGCGAGAGGCCGCGTCGGAGCCCGCAACGCCCGCGCTGCGCACGGGATCGAGCCGCCGCAGGGCCCAGTTGTCGCTCAGGATGGCGCTGGGCAGCTCCAGCGGATCGGCGAAACCGCAGGCGCGGCAGTCGATGATGTGGCTCCATTGGCGGCGCCAGGTCACGAAGCGCGCGTGGTCACGCACCACGGCGTCGTAGCTGCGAGCCAGCATCACGAAGCTGCGGCCCGTGCGCGACCAGGATTGCAGCGATTCGGCCACGGCGCGCTCGCCCAGCGGCCAATCCGCGAAACTGGCATCGCAGATCATCAGGCGCTGCCAGCCCTGCGCCGCGGCCTGCACCAGGGCTTGCCGCACCAGCGCGCGGAAGTCCTCCCGGCCATTGAAGCGACCCTCCCATGAGGGATGCACGGGCGCGATCGGCGAAGCCGCAGGAGCCACGCCATCGGCCGCGGGATCGGCGGGATCGTCTGCGTTCATGTGCTGCTTCGGGCCCATCCGGCCTCGCACCAGTCGCGCAGTAGCGCCTGCGCGTCGTCGCTCGCCGCTTGCACGGCCTGGGCATCGAGCCGGCGCGCGTCAGCCAATTGGCGCATCAGCCGCGCATCGGCGCCGCCGGCGCGGTAGCTCTCGCCGTTGATGAAGAGATGCCGGCCGTCATACATCATGCGCGTGCGCCGGTCGAGCTCGATCGCGCCCGGGCGCGAGGGTGCATCGCCCGGCTCGAACCAGACATCGCCCTTGGGCTCGGTGAGGTGTTCGCCCAAGGCGCGTTCGACCGCACCCGGTGCATCGAGCGCGCGCAGCATGGCCTGCCGGGCGAAATCAGCCAGGGCAGCTGGAATGCGGCCCGGCGTGGACACCGCCGGCTGCCCCGCGTCGCGGTAGAGCACGGGTTCGTCGGCCGGTTCGTCGACCAGGCGCGACAACAGGTCAGCCGCCAGTTCGTCGCGCGACGGTGCGCGGAATCCGATGGAATACGTCATGCACTCGCCCTCGGCCACACCGTCGTGCGCATAGCGCGGCGGCAGGTAGAGCATGTCGCCGGGCTCCAGCACCCATTCGTGCTCGGGCTCGAAATGTTGCAGCACCTTGAGCGGCACACCTTCCTGCAGCGTCAGGTCGCGCTGGCGGCCGATGCGCCAGCGGCGGCGGCCGTGCGCCTGGAGCAGGAAGACGTCATAGCTGTCGAAGTGCGGGCCCACGCCGCCCGTGTCGGTGGCGTAGCTGATCATGAGATCGTCCAGCCGCGTATCGGGCACGAAGCGGAACTGGTTCAGCAAACCATGGATGCCGTCGTCGTGCAGGTCTACACCCTGCACCAGCAGCGTCCATCCGGCGCGCTTCACGGGCGGCAACGAACGTGGGCAGAACGGCCCACGCTTCATCGACCAGCCGCCCCGCGCGTCGTGCGCCACCACGCGAGACTCGACCCCTTCGCGCCCCGCCAGTTCAAACAGCTCTCTGCGCGAGAGCGGCGCTGTAAAGCCCGGGATGGCCTGCCGCACCAGCAACGGCTTGCGTTGCCAGTGACGCTCCATGAAGCGGGCGGGCGAGAGGCCGCCCAGCAGGGCGAGAGGACGATTCACATTCATGGGAAAGAGGTGCGCACCACGGCGCAAGAAAAGCCGAACTGCGACAATTCTCGTATGGAAATCACACCCCAATGCGTCGTGGCCCTCACGTGGACACTCAAGGACACGCTCGGCGATGAGCTCGATGTGCTCGAAGAGCCCGTCGAATTCCTGCTCGGCAGCGATGATCTGCTGGCCGTCATCGAGCATGCCCTGCAAGGCCATGAGGCCGGCGCGAGCATCGACCTGCACATCGAACCCGAGCAGGGTTTCGGCGATTACGACGAATCGCTCGTTTTTCTCGAACCGCGCGCGCTGTTCCCCAAGGAACTGGAAGAAGGCATGACGTTCGAGGGGCTGCCCGCAGGCAGTCAGTCCAAGGCGCCTGCCGACCGGCTCTACACGGTCACCGATATCTATCCTGAGCATGTGGTGCTCGATGGCAACCATCCACTGGCGGGTATTGCGATCCGCATTTCGCTGCAGGTGCGCGCTGTCCGCGAAGCCACGGAAGAAGAAATCGGTCGAGGTAGCGCGGGCACGGGATTTTTCCGCATCCAGCCCCTGGCGCCGGGCAATCAGCGACTGCACTGAGCCACTGCGCCATGCGACAGCGGCCTGCCACACGAGGTGGCAGGCCGCTGTCAAACAAGAGCCGCTCGGCCGTCAGACGCGAGAGATCTGACCATCCTGGATGCGGACACGGTCGCCGACACGAAGGTCGCCCGGCGAGGGCACGTCGTAGGCGCGCATGGTGCCGTTGTCTACCCGGATGCTCACCCGGTACGTCTCGGTGACCTGGGTACGGTTGCCCTCCACCCGGTTACCGACAGCCGCGCCGCCGGCAGCGCCAGCCACCGTGGCCAGCGCCCGACCGGTGCCGCCGCCGATCTGGTTGCCCACCACTGCGCCGGCAATGCCGCCGATGATGGCGCCGGCGCCCGACGGACGCGCCTGCGATTCGGCACGCACCACCTCGACGGCGGACACGCGGCCGAACTCGACGTAGCTGGCAAAAGCCGCCGGCGGGTAAGCGGGCGGATACGGCTGCGAAGTCACCACGGGTGCAGGCTCGTAGGGCGACGTGGTGCCGCAGGCGGCGAGTGCCGCAGCCGCCATGACGGCGCCAGCGATCTTGAGGGTGCGGGAAGAATTGCGCATATCGGTCTCTCCTTGAAAAGCATGGCGTGTGTCGCCCATGCACCGATTAAAGGACCGCCCGCGCGCTGCACCGATCAGGGTGTGACGCGCCGCGTTGTGCGCGCCGGGCGCTGTACGGCGTAGGAGTCGGCCGACAGGCTGGCAGTTCCCCGGCGTGCCCGGCGTGTCGATCAGCCCTTGCCCGTCGAGCCGTAACCGCCCTCGCCCCGCTGCGTGGCCGGAAATTCGTCCACCACGCGAAAGCTCGCCTGCATCACGGGCACGATCATCAGTTGCGCGATGCGCTCCATCGGCTCGATGGTGAAGGCGCTGCTGCTGCGATTCCACGCACTCACCATCAGCTGGCCCTGGTAGTCGCTGTCAATCAGCCCGACCAGATTGCCCAGCACGATGCCGTGCTTGTGACCCAGGCCCGAGCGCGGCAGGATCAGCGCCGCATAGCCCGGATCGCGCAGCCAGATCGCGATGCCCGTGGGCACGAGTTGCCAGGCATTGGGCGCCAGAGTGAGAGGCGCGTCGAGGCAGGCGCGCAGGTCCAGTCCGGCGCTGCCGGGCGTGGCGTAGGCCGGCAGCTGGTCTTGCATGCGCGGGTCGATGATCTTGACGTCGATGTCCATGGTGATTGCAGCAAACGTTGGAAGGTCGGGAAGGCATGGGGCAGCGGCCGCCGGCCGCTGTTGCAGCACGGGTCGGGCGTCTGCGGTCAGCGCTTGTGCTGAGCCTTCTTCATCTCGTCGGCCAGCTGGCCGAACAGGTGTTTGAAGATGGTCGATAGATCCGGCGGCCCCGGCGGTGCCGCAGGGCGGCTCGACGGATGGCCGGACGGCGCCTGCGCTGCAGCGCGGGCCGGCGCCTGCGTGCCGGGTCTTCGCGCGACCGCAGGGGCCCGCCCGCGTGCAGCCGCGGCCTTGGCACGCACGCGGCCGATATCGTTGGCGCCGGTCTGGCGGGCCGTGAGTTGTTCGACGTAACGAACGAAATCGCCGTCCGGCGGTGTATCCCAGTTGTGGTTCATGAGGTACGGCCTTTCCGGGGCAATCGATGGGCGATCTCGCGCACCAGCTGGCGCGCGAGATCGAGCTTGGGCGCGCGCGGCAACTCCCGCTCGCCGTGGGCATCGACCAGCAGCAGGGCGTTGTCATCCTGCCCGAACGCCAGCGGCCCGATGTTGCCCACCAGCAGCGGAATGCCCTTGCGTTCGCGCTTGGCACGCGCATGGTTGGCGAGGTCGTGGCTTTCGGCCGCGAAGCCCACGCAGAACAGATCGCCGGCCTTCGCGCGCTCGCCCTGTGCCAGCGTGGCGAGGATGTCGGGGTTTTCGGCGAAAGCGATCACCGGCGCCTGTCCGCTGCCATCCTTCTTGATCTTCTGCTCGCTGGCCGTGGCGGGTCGCCAGTCGGCCACGGCTGCGGTAGCCACGAACACGTCGGCGCCTTCGGCCAGCCGCGTGCAGGCCGCCAGCATGTCGCGCGCCGATTGCACGTCGATCCGCTTCACGCCGCGCGGCGTGGGCAGCGAGACCGGGCCCGCCACCAGCGTGACCTCGGCGCCCGCCTCATGCGCAGCACGCGCGATGGCAAAACCCATCTTGCCGGAGGAATGGTTGGTGATGCCTCTGATGGGGTCGATCGCCTCGAAGGTGGGCCCGGCCGTGATCAGCACGCGCTGGCCCGCGAGCGACTTGGGCTGGAACTGCGCGATCACGTCGTGCAGCAGCTGGTCGGGCTCCAGCATGCGGCCGTCGCCCGTCTCGCCGCAGGCCTGGAAGCCGCTGCCCACGCCGAGCACGATGGCACCGTCGTCGGCCAGTTGCTGCAGGTTGCGCTGCGTGGCCGGGTGGGCCCACATCTCGCGGTTCATGGCGGGCGCCACCAGCAGCGGCACGGTGCCCGTGGGACGGGCCAGGCACAGCAGGCTGAGCAGCTCGTCCGAGCGGCCCTGCACCAACCGCGCGATGAAGTCGGCACTGCACGGCGCCAGCACGATGGCATCGGCCACGCGCGTGAGGTTGATGTGCGGCATGTTGTTGGCCTCGCGCGCATCCCACTGCGACACATACACCGGCCGGCCCGACAGCGCCTGCATCGTCACCGGCGTGATGAACTGGCAGGCCGCCTCGGTCATCACCACCTGCACCGTGGCCCCCTCCTTGACGAATCCACGACAGAGCTCGGCCGCCTTGTAACAGGCGACGCCGCCCGTCAGGCCCAGAAGGATGTGTTTGCCGGCGAGGTCGTTCATAGGGCGCCATGTTAAGTGAGCCGCGCCCCGGGGCCAGGGCTGCTTCCCGATCGTCTTGCCGGCAGCGCGGGTCGGCGAGGCGCGGATCGAGGCCAGGGCGATCACGGAACCGGCTCCGCCGGGCCGTCGATCGCGCGCCCTTGAGGGGGAGGCGGCCAGCGGCCGCCATGGGGGCGAGCCTATAATTCGGCTTTACCACCTCCCGGGATCGCGATCCCGACCCTGACATGACCAAATTCGTCTTCGTCACCGGCGGTGTGGTGTCCTCCCTTGGCAAGGGAATCGCCTCAGCCTCCCTTGCAGCGATTCTTGAATCGCGGGGCCTCAAAGTCACTCTCATCAAGCTCGATCCGTACATCAACGTCGATCCGGGCACGATGTCGCCGTTCCAGCACGGCGAAGTGTTCGTCACCGACGACGGCGCCGAAACCGACCTCGACCTGGGCCACTACGAGCGTTTCATCGAAACGCGCATGAAGAAGTCCAACAACTTCACCACGGGCCGCATCTACCAGTCGGTGCTGGAGAAGGAACGCCGCGGCGACTACCTGGGCAAGACCGTGCAGGTGATCCCGCACGTCACCAATGAGATCCAGGAATACGTCAAGCGCGGCGCCGGCATCGGCACGCCCGACGCGGTGGACGTGGCCATCGTGGAAATCGGCGGCACCGTCGGCGACATCGAATCCCTGCCCTTCCTCGAAGCCGTGCGCCAGCTGAGCCTCAAGCTCGGCCCGAACCAGGCGGCCTTCGTCCACCTGACCTACCTGCCGTTCATCGCGGCCGCGGGCGAACTCAAGACCAAGCCGACGCAGCACACCGTGCAGAAGCTGCGCGAGATCGGCATCCAGCCCGACGCCCTGCTGTGCCGTGCCGACCGCCGCATCCCCGACGAGGAACGCGAGAAGATCTCGCTGTTCACCAACGTCCCTGAATGGGGCGTGATCAGCATGTGGGACGTGGACACCATCTACAAGGTGCCGCGCATGCTGCACGAGCAGGGCCTGGACGGCCTCATCTGCGACAAGCTGCGCCTGAACACGCCCCCCACCAGCCTCAAGCGCTGGGACCAGCTCGTTCACGAGACCGAGCACCCGCAGGGCCAGGTCACCATCGCCATGGTGGGCAAGTACGTCGACCTCTCCGACAGCTACAAGTCGGTCAACGAAGCGCTGCGCCACGCCGGCATGAAGAACCATGTGCGCGTGAAGATCGAGCACGTCGATTCCGAAACCATCACTGCCGACGACGCTGCCGAAAAGCTCGCCAGGTACGACGCCATCCTCGTGCCCGGCGGCTTCGGCGCGCGCGGCGTGGAAGGCAAGATCAGCACGGCACGGTTCGCCCGCGAGCACAAGGTGCCCTACCTGGGCATCTGCCTGGGCATGCAGGTGGCCACCATCGAGTACGCGCGCCACGTGGCCGGCCTGGCGGACGCCAACAGCACCGAATTCGAGCCCGCCACGCCCCATCCCGTGATCGCCCTCATCACGGAGTGGAAAGACGCCGACGGCACGATCAAGAAACGCGATGCGAACTCCGACCTGGGCGGCACCATGCGCCTGGGTGCGCAGAGTTCCGACGTGGCCCCCGGCACGCTGGCCCACGAGATCTACGGCGACGTGGTCACCGAACGGCACCGCCACCGCTACGAAGCCAACGTGAACTATCTCGACCAGCTGCGCCAGGCCGGCCTGGTGATCTCTGCACTGACGCAGCGCGAGCAACTCACCGAGATCGTCGAGCTGCCGCGCAGCGTGCACCCGTGGTTCGTGGGCGTGCAGTTCCACCCCGAGTTCAAGTCCACGCCCTGGGACGGCCATCCGCTCTTCAACGCCTTCGTGAAGGCCGCCCTGGACCGCCAGGCCGGCGGCAGCAAGAAGAGCGACAAGGGCCTCAAGGCCGTCGCCTGAGACATTCAAGCAACCGCACACCGACGACCCCATGAAACTCTGCGACTTCGACATCGGCCTGGACAAGCCGTTCTTCCTGATCGCCGGCCCCTGCGTGGTCGAATCCGAGCAGTTGCAGATGGACGCTGCCGGAACGCTCAAGGAGATGACGGCATCCCTGGGCATCCCGTTCATCTTCAAGAGCAGCTTCGACAAGGCCAACCGCTCCAGTGACTCGGGCTTCCGGGGCCTAGGCATGGACAAGGGTCTGGAGATCCTGGCAAAGGTGCGCCGCGAACTGGGCATTCCGGTGCTGACCGACGTGCACCGCGAAGACGAGGTGTCTACCGTGGCCGGCGTGGTCGACGTGTTGCAGACGCCGGCCCTGCTGGCGCGCCAGACCGATTTCATCAAGGCCGTCGCGCGCAGCGGCAAGCCTGTGAACATCAAGAAGGGCCAGTTCATGGCGCCGGGCGACATGAAGAACGTGATTGCCAAGGCCCGGGCAGCAGCGAAAGAGGCCGGCCTGCCCACCGACGCCTTCATGGCCTGCGAACGCGGCGTGAGTTTCGGCTACAACAACCTGGTGAGCGACATGCGCTCGCTGGCCATCATGCGCGACACCGACGCCCCGGTGGTCTTCGACGCGACGCACAGCGTGCAGTTGCCTGGCGGCCTGGGCACCAGCAGCGGCGGCGCGCGCGAATTCGTGCCGGTGCTCGCCCGCGCGGCGATCGCGGTGGGCGTCGCGGGCATCTTCATGGAAACCCATCCCGACCCGGAGAACGCGCTGTGCGACGGGCCGAACGCGGTTCCGCTCAAGCACATGAAGGCGCTGCTGGAGACGCTGGTCGAACTCGACCGCATCACCAAGAAGAATGGCTTCCTGGAAAACAACTTCGCGGCCTGATTCGCGCAGGCCGCAAACCAACCCAAGCATCCAAAGGAAAGACACGGAATGAGTGCAATCGTTGACATCGTCGGCCGCGAGATCCTCGACAGCCGCGGCAACCCCACCGTCGAATGCGACGTGCTGCTCGAATCGGGCACCATGGGCCGCGCGGCCGTGCCCTCGGGCGCATCCACCGGCTCGCGCGAAGCCATCGAGCTGCGCGACGGCGACAAGGGCCGCTATCTGGGCAAGGGCGTGTTCAAGGCGGTCGAGCACATCAACACCGAGATCTCCGAAGCCGTGCTGGGCCTCGATGCTTCCGAGCAGGCCTTCCTCGACCGCACGCTGTGCGACCTGGACGGCACCGAGAACAAGAGCCGCCTGGGCGCCAACGCCATGCTGGCCGTCTCGATGGCCGTGGCCCGCGCCGCGGCCGAGGAATCGGGCCTGCCGCTGTACCGCTACTTCGGCGGCATGGGCGGCATGCAGCTGCCGGTGCCGATGATGAACGTCATCAACGGCGGCGCGCACGCCAACAACAGCCTGGACCTGCAGGAATTCATGATCCTGCCCGTGGGCGCCCCCAATTTCCGTGAAGCCGTGCGCTATGGCGCCGAGGTGTTCCACGCGCTCAAGAAGATCATCGGCGATCGCGGCATGAGCACGGCTGTGGGCGACGAAGGCGGCTTCGCGCCCAGTCTGGCCAGCCACGAAGCGGCCATCCAGCTGATCCTGGAAGCCATCGACAAGGCCGGCTACACCGCCGGCGAGCAGATTGCGCTGGGCCTCGATTGCGCGGCCAGCGAGTTCTACAAGGACGGCAAGTACCACCTGGCCGGCGAAGGCCTGCAGCTGTCGGCCGGCGAATGGACCGACATGCTGGCCACCTGGTGCGACAAGTACCCGATCATCAGCATCGAGGACGGCATGCACGAAGGCGACTGGGACGGCTGGAAGACGCTCACCGACCGCCTGGGCCAGAAGGTGCAGCTGGTGGGCGACGACCTGTTCGTCACCAACACCAAGATCCTCAAGGAAGGCATCGACAAGCGCATCGCCAACTCGATCCTCATCAAGATCAACCAGATCGGCACGCTCACCGAAACCTTCGCCGCCATCGAGATGGCCAAGCGCGCGGGCTACACGGCCGTGATCTCGCACCGCTCGGGCGAAACGGAAGACAGCACCATCGCCGACATCGCGGTAGGCACCAATGCCGGCCAGATCAAGACCGGCTCGCTCTCGCGTTCGGACCGCATCGCCAAGTACAACCAGCTGCTGCGCATCGAGGAAG
>JAGOCV010000270.1 GCA_017998575.1 Burkholderiaceae bacterium | reverse complement strand
CTGCCACATGGCGTCCCACTGGCGGCCGATGTTGCGGGGCTGGGCGACCAGCTCGGGCACGATGGGTTGCCACGGGCCTTGGGCGCCATCGCGCCGTGCGACGCGGTAGACAAAGGTGTAGTCGGGCTCGGCTCCCATGCGCAGGTCGGACAGCAGCAGCGAATCGCCGTCTGCCGTGGCCTTCATGAAGCCGCTGGTGAACCACAGCAGGCGCTGCACGCCGGGCTGGGCTTTCATCGCCTCCATGGCCGCCGCGTCGCTGACGATGGGCTGGAACTGCATCGGGCCGCGATCGGCCAGCAGCGAGCGGTAGCCTTCGACGAACTGGCCGTCGGGCGTCTGCACCACCACGCGCCACAGGAAGGTGTTGAGCGGCATCGGCACGGAGAAGCCGGGCGCGTCCTGCAGGCCCTGCTGCGCCAGTACCGGTGCGGCGGCGCGGGCCACCAGCCACTTGGCCGTGAGCGACCAGCCGATGTAGGCCGTACTCAGGATCAGGCCCCAGGCGATGAAGCGCGCACCGCCCGCGCGCGCGCCCAGCCACAGCGCGCCGAGGCAGCCCACGATCAGCGGCAGCGTGTAGCCGGGGTCGATGATGAAGAGGCTCGACCACATCACCGGCGACGCGGTTGTGGGCCACAGCAACTGCGTGCCGTACACCGTGAAGGCGTCGAGCAGCGGATGCGTCAGCAGCGCCAGCCAGGTGGCCCACAGCCAGGGCCGCGGGGCTTCGCGCACGGGCGTCCACCAGCGCCTGAGCGCCAGCCAGATCAGCCAGCCGGCCAGCAGCAGCACGGGCAGCGAATGCGAGGGCCCCCGGTGCCAGGTGACGCCGGTGACGGCATCGGCGCCCAGCAGCGAGAGCGGGATGCCGTCGAGGTCGGGCAGCGTGCCGAGGATGGCGCCGGCCGCCATGGCGCGGCGGCGGTGGGCGGCGGGAACGACGGCGGCGGCGACGGAGGCGCCGAGAACGATCTGTGTTAGTGAATCCAAAGTGCCGGCAGCGTATCACCGGATCGTGGCGCGGGCGCTCCGCACACCCCCATGAGGCATCAGGCGATGCGCACGAGATGGTCCAGCGACACGCGCCCGCCGCCGCGCCCTGCCAGGTACAGCAGCAGCGCCGCCCACGACAGATGGGTGGGCCAGGCATCGGGATAGACGAACAGCTGGATCACCAGCGTCATGCCCAGCAGCGCCAGCGCCGACAGCCGCGTGAACAGGCCCAGCACCAGCAGCAGCGGGAACAGGTGCTCGGCCCCGGCGGCCAGCCAGGCGGCGGCCTCGGGCGCGATCAAGGTAAGGCGGTACTCGTCGCGGAACAGCGCGATCGCGCTGTCGTTGACACTGAACCAGCCATCCACCTTGGTGCGGCCCGACAGGAAGAAGATCGCCGCGATGCCGATGCGGTTGGCCAGTGCGAGCAGGTCGTGCGGCGTGGCAGCCTCGAGCCGTTGCGCGAGCCAAGCCGAGGTGCGCACATGAATCGGGGCTGATCGCGACGGGATGTGCGGGGGGATCTGCCTGTGGATGGTTCGCATGATGTGTCCTGAAGGATTCGGCTCATCGACCGGTGAACGCGCCACGGCCCACCAGCAGCGCCAGCAGTCCGGCCAGATCGCAGGCGGGCTCGGCGTCGAGCGCGGCGCCGGCTGCTTCGGCCAGCGTCGCGCCGGCCGCACAGGCATCCAGCAGCGCGCAGCCGCCCGCGCCCAGCGCGCACCATTCGACGGTTTCGAACGGGCGTGTGAGCAGGCTGCCTTCGCCTTGCCAGACGATGTCGTGCAGATCGGCATCCGCGGCCAGGGCGGCGCGGTTGCGCGACCACAGCGAGTGAACCGGCATGTCGGCGGCCCAGTGCCAGCGTGCGGCGGGGTGGGGCGTCAACCGCAGGTCGCCCATCGCCTCGGGCCCCATCGCGGCCAGTTCGGTCAGCGCGGCGGCATCGAGCACGGGCGCATCGGCGGCAGCGTGGCACTCGGTCCATGCGCGGTCGAGCGCGGCCACGGCTGGCAGGTAGGGCAGGCTGGCCGCGGCCGGGAAGTCGCGCAGGAAGGCCGCAAAGGCCTCACCATAACGCAGCAGGCGGGGATCCCGCGGCGGCGACTGCGTCACATGCAAGGCGGCCGCGGCGCGGAACCAGTCGCGTCCTACCAGTTGCACCACGGCGGGATAGTTGGCCTCCAGCGCGTCGATGCAGCCCTTCATGACGGTGTTGCGGTAAACGGCGAAGGCGGGCTGCGCGGCGAGGCTCCGGACGGTGCCGCCCACCGACGGATCGACAGCCGGTGCCGGCGCGAACAGCGCGCGAGCGAAGCCCTGCTGGAAGTCGTGCAGGCTGACGGCGGTCATGCGGGCACACCCCGGGCCATCAGCCGCAATGCGGTGGCGCGCTCGGCCATCAGTTCGCCGAAGGTGGGCACCTCGGCGTCGCGCTCGATCAGCGTGGGCAACGGGCCGGTGCGCGCCAGCAATTCTTCGTACAGCGCCCACACGGCCGGGTCCACCGGCGCGTCGTGCGAATCGATCAGCAGCGCATCGCCCAGCAGCGGATCGCGGCTGTGGCCGGCCAGGTGTACTTCGGTCACGGCGCCCAGCGCAAAGGCATCGAGGTACCTGAGCGCATATGTATCGATGGAGTCGCCGCTGCACGCGCGCAGGTTGGCACCGGAGACATTGATGTTGTTGAGGTCGAGCAGCAGACCGCAGCCGGTGCGGCGCGTCAGCTCCGCCAGGAAGTCGGGTTCGTCCCACGCGTGGCCGTCGATGGCCAGGTAGTGCGACGGGTTCTCGATCGCCAGCGTGCGCCCGATGGCCTGCTGCACGCGGTCGATGTTGTCGGCGATGCGGATCAGCGCTGCCTGGCTGCGCGGAAACGGCAGCAGATCGGGAAACGCCGCGCCGGCCACGCCGGACCACGCCAGGTGCTCGGAGACCAGCGCGGGTTCGATGCGACGCACCAGCGCCGCGAAGCGGGCCAGGTGCGCGGCGTCGGGCGGCGCATCGCCGGCCAGCGACAACCCCACGCCGTGCAACGACACGGGATGACGGGCGCGCAGCCGTTCCAGCCACGCCAGGCGCGGCCCGCCGTCGACCATGTGGTTCTCGGCATGGAACTCGAACCACAGGCCCGGCGCACGGGCGCCCAGCGCCTCGCCGTAGTGCGCCGGCTTGAGCCCGAGCCCGACGGAAAGCGCTGCGGCGTTCATGCGTTCAGGACTTCATCGGTGTCAGCGAGCCCATGCCCTTGGGCGTCTTCATGGTGGTGCAGGTGCCGGCCGGCACGTTCTTCCACGCATTGGCCTGGTAGTCCATCTTGGAGGTGCCGGCGCAGGTGGTGCCGGGGCCGGCGGCGCAGTCGTTCTTGCCGGCCATGGCGACGCCGTAGCACTTCTCCATCTTGGCCATCTTGTCGGCCATGGGTTTGTCCTGGGCGAGGGCGGCGCCGGTGGAAAGGGCGGCGAAGGCGGCGGCGATGACGAGGGTGCGATGGGTCATGGGAAGGCTCCTGTTGGGGTATGTGCCCGACCGCCTGGCCGGGCTGCAAGCTAGTTCGCGGCCGGGCCCGCGCCGGTTACGCCCGCGGGCACAATGGCGACAGATTTTTTTCATCGCGCCGTTCTTTCGCATCGCCGGAGAGTCCGCTGTAACCTGCGGCGCCGCTGGTACGAACTAGGTCGACCTGCCAGATGAACATCCGAGACGTCGAAGCCGAGTTGCGCAGCCTGTTCCTGGCCGGGCTGGCGGGCGACGCCGCGTCGTATCGGGAGTTCCTCTCGCGCGCCAGCCGGCATCTGCGCGCATTTCTCGCCCGGCGCCTGTTTGGCTGGCCCGATGAAGTCGAAGATCTTGTCCAGGAATGCCTGCTCGCCATGCACAACCAGCGCCACACCTATCAGAGCGACCAGCCGCTGACGGCCTGGGTGCATGCGATCGCGCGCTACAAGCTGATCGACCTGCTGCGCGCCAAGTCGCGCCGCGAGGCGCTGCACGATCCGCTCGATGATGACCTGGCCGTGTTCGCCGAATCGGCCACCGAGGCCAGCGACGCGCGCCGTGACGTCGATGGCCTGCTGCAGGGCCTGCCCGACCGCCAGCGGCTGCCGATCCGCCACGTCAAGCTCGAAGGCCTGTCGGTGGCCGAGACGGCCCGGCTCACAGGCATGTCGGAATCGGCCGTGAAAGTCGGCATCCACCGCGGGCTCAAGGCCCTGGCCGCACGCCTGCGGAGCGCCACATGAAAACCGATCGCCTCATCGATCTGCTGGCCGCCGACGCCCCGCCCGTGCCGCGCCATGCGGCCGCACGGCGAATGGGGCTGGCGCTGCTGGCCGGCGTGCCGCTGGCGATGCTCATCATGGCCGTGGAGTACGGCGTGCGCCCCGGGCTGGTAGAGGTGGCGCAATGGCCGATGTTCTGGGTCAAGGTGCTGTTTCCGCTGGCGATCGGCGTTGCCGGCTTTGTCGCGGCCGAGCGGCTGGGGCGGCCGGGTGTGCGGCTGGGTCGTGCGGCATGGGGCTTTGTGCTGCCGCTCGCGGGCCTCTGGCTGCTGGCCGCCGCGGTCTGGCTGGGCGCGCCGCCGGCCGAACGTGGCGCCTTGCTGTGGGGACAGACCTGGCGCAGTTGCGCGTTCAGCATCGGGTTCATTGCGCTGCCCATCTGGGTGGCCAGCCTGGCGGCCCTGCGTTCCCTGGCGCCGACGCGGCCGGTGGCCGCGGGTGCGGCGGCGGGCGCCCTGGCAGGTGGCGTCGGCGCGGCCGTTTACGCGCTGCATTGCCCGGAGCTGGCCGCGCCGTTCCTGGCGGTCTGGTACGTGGCCGGCATCGCGCTGGTGACGCTGGCCGGCGCGGTGGCGGGGCGCTGGCTGCTGCGCTGGTAGCCGCGCAGATCAGCACCCTGGGGCTTCAGCGCCCCTTCTTGCCGCCGAAGATGCCGCCCAGCACGCCGCGCAGGATCTCGCGGCCCATGGTCGTGCCCATGGTGCGCACGGCCGACTTGGCCATGGTCTGCACCAGGCCGTCGCGCTTGCCGCCACGCGGTCCGGTGGAGCCGAACAGGATGTCGTTGAACATGCCCGATTCCTGCTCGGTGGCGGCGGCGGGCGCTGCCTTGCCGGTCTTCTTCGCCTGCGCAGCCCCTTCGGCGGCGTCGCCGGCACGGCCTTTCAGGATCTCGTAGGCCGATTCGCGGTCGACAGCCTTCTCGTACACGCCGGCCACCAGCGAGCCGGCCACCAGCGCCTGGCGCTGCTGCGGCGTGATCGGGCCGATCTGGCTGCCTGGCGGCAGCACGTACACGCGCTCGGTGATGCCGGGGCGCCCCTTGGCGTCGAGCAGGCTGACGAGAGCCTCGCCCACGGCCAGCTCGGTGATGGCGGCTTCGATGTCCAGGCCGGGCTTCTGGCGCATGGTCTGCGCCGTGGCCTTGACGGCCTTCTGGTCGCGCGGCGTGAAGGCGCGCAGCGCGTGCTGCACGCGGTTGCCCAGCTGGGCCAGCACGCTGTCGGGGATGTCGAGCGGGTTCTGCGTCACGAAGTACACGCCGACGCCCTTGGAGCGCACCAGCCG
>JAGOCV010000269.1 GCA_017998575.1 Burkholderiaceae bacterium | reverse complement strand
TGGCTGGACTACCCCGACCGCGAGCGCGAACTCGCCATCGTGCGTGCCCAGGTGCCCGAAGCCGCCGACGCGCTGGCGCAGCAGGTGGCCACGTTCGTGTCGCGCCTGCGCGCCGCGCCGTTCTCCAGCGGCTTCCATCGCCCGCCCGGCATCGCCGAGAGCGTGGAATGGGCGCGCGCGCTGGTGGCACTGGACACGCTGGCGCTCGATCCGGAAGTGGTGGCCGACACGGCGGGCATCCTGTTCAAGCAGCGCGAAGACGTGGCCGCGCTCACCACCGATCTGGCCGCGCAGCTGCTGGCGCCGGAGGCGGCATGACGTCTGCGGGGAATACGCCGCCGCCCGCGCGCGTGCAGTTGCTCGGCGACGCCCGCAGCGGCAAGTTCGCCGACAACCTGGCGGGTTTCGGGCGCGCCCTGCGCCGCGCCGGCCTGCCAGTGGACAGCAGCCGCATCGCACTGGCCCAGCAGGCGGCCCTGGCCGTGGGCGTGGCAGAAAAGGACGACCTGCGCGCCGCGCTGGAAGCAGTGCTGGTCGCCAGCGAACGCGATCTCGCCATCTACCGCGAAATGTTCGATGCCTGGTTCCGCGATCCGCAGGTGGCGCACAAGCTGCTCGCACAGATGCTGCCCACCACGCGGGGCCAGGCGCCCGCAGACAGGCGCCCCCGTGTGCGCGAGGCGCTGGCGCCGCGCCCATCCGCCGGGCGTGCCCGGCCGCGCCAGGACGACACGCCGGTCGAGTTCGACGCCGCCATGACGGCCAGCGACGCGCAGCGCTTGCGCACGGCAGATTTCAACCAGTTGAGCCTGCAGGAATTCCATCTCGTCGAGCGCCTCGCGCGCAGCGTGCCCCTGCCTTTGCCGCAGTACCCTTCGCGCCGCACCCGGCCGGCGCGCCGCGGGCGCGAGCTGCACTGGCCCCGGCTGCTGCGTGAGGCCGCGCGATCCGGTGGCGATGCTGTCGTGCTGCCGCGCCGCGCGCGCCGTACCGAGGCCTTGCCCCTGCTGGTGCTGCTCGACGTTTCGGGTTCGATGGAGCGCTATGCACGCCTGCTGCTGGCCTTCCTTCATTCGGCCACGCGCGGCCTGCGGCGGCGCGACGTGTTCGCCTTCGGCACGCGCCTGACTGACCTGGGCGACGCCTTCCGCCTGCGCGACACCGACGCCATGCTGGCCGCCGCCGCCTCGCGCATCGACGATTTCGCCGGCGGCACGCGGCTGGGCGAAGCATTGGCCACACTGCGCGCGCAGCATGCGCGGCGCCTGGTGGGCCGGCGCACGCTGGTGCTGCTGATCAGCGACGGGCTGGACACCGGCGACCCCGGCGAACTCTCGCAGGAGCTGGACTGGCTGCGCCGCCACAGCGGCCCGCTGCTCTGGCTCAACCCGCTGCTGCGCTTCGCGGGCTACGCGCCGGCAGCGCGTGGCGCCGCCGTGCTGCACCGCCAAGCCGACCGCATGCTGGCCGTGCACAACATCGAGAGCCTGCAGGCGCTGGCCGATGCCATCGCGCGCCTGCTGCGCCCACGCTGAGACCAACCCCCGATCCACGCCGAAGGAGATCACCATGGAAATGCAGGGCCAGCGACAACTCGCCGTCACGCAGCAACAGGCCTGGGAAGCCCTCAACGATCCCGAGACGCTCAAGGCCTGCGTGCCGGGCTGCGAGAAGATGGAAGCCGCGGGCGACGACAGCTACGAAGTGGGGCTCAAGGTGAAGATCGGCCCGGTATCGGCGCGCTTCGCCGGGCGCATCACGCTGTCCGATGTGCAACCCCCCTCGCGCTATACGCTGTCGTTCGAAGGGCAAGGCGGCGTGGCCGGCTTCGGCAAGGGGCTCTCGCACGTGGAACTGCTGCCGCAGGATGACGGGTGCGAGCTGCGCTACACCGTCCAGGCCCAGGTGGGCGGCAAGATCGCCCAGATGGGCCAGCGCCTGATCGACGGCGCGGCCAAATCGATGGCCGATGATTTCTTCAAACGATTCGACGAAGAGATGCAGCGCCGCCACGGAACACCCGCAGGCACGCCCGCGGCCTGAAAACGGATACAACCGGGGCCATGGAAAACATCGACGTCACCGTGTTGCGGGCGCTGCGCGACTGGCGCGCGGCAGGTCAGCGCGCGCTTCTGGTCACCGTGGTGCGCACCTGGGGCTCGTCGCCGCGGCCCGTGGGCTCGATCATGGCGCTGCGCGAAGACGGTGCGGTGACCGGTTCGGTGTCCGGTGGCTGCATCGAGGACGACCTCATCCACCGACACGCCGCCCCCGGCGGCATGCCGCCACCCGGGACCGCGCCCGCGTTCACGCGCTACGGCATCAGCGCCGACGAAGCCCACCGCTTCGGCCTGCCGTGCGGCGGCACGCTGGAGTTGCTGCTCGAGTACGACCCCGACGCCACCCGCCTTGCCGAGCTGGTCGCCGCGCTCGATGCCGGCCGGCTCGTGGCGCGGACGGTGCGGCTGGCCGATGGCCAGGTCACGCAGGCCGAGACGGCGGTGCCGGCCGCGCTGGCCGTCGACGGCGCGCAACTGGTCAACACTTTCGGGCCCGAGTACCGCATGCTCCTCATCGGCGCGGGCCAGCTGGCCGAGTACCTCTCGACCATGGCGCTGTTCTCGGGCTTCGCCGTCACCGTCTGCGATCCGCGCGAGGAATACCGCAGCGGCTGGCGCGTGGCCGGTGTGCAACTGGAGACCGGCATGCCCGACGACGTGGTGCAGGCCTTCCGCCCCGACGCGCGCAGCTGCGTGGTGGCGCTCACGCACGATCCCAAGCTCGACGATCTGGCCCTGCTGGAGGCGCTGCACACCGATGCCTTCTACGTGGGCGCCATCGGCTCGCGCCGCAACAACGCGGCGCGGCGCGAGCGCATGATCGAGCACTTCGGCGAAACCGACGCATCGCTGGCGCGGCTGCGCGGGCCGATCGGCATCTACGTGGGCAGCAAGACGCCGCCCGAGATCGCGGTGAGCGTGATGGCCGAGATCCTGGCGGTGAAGAACGGCGTGAGGTTGCCGCGCGACATCGAGGTTGGCCACGCCAAGGACCGCGCGCTCGCGGCCTGAGGCGGCGTCGCCGCCTACTTGCTCAGCGTCGGCGGCACATCCCGCCCCGCCGCGCGCTCGCGGAACAGCGCCGCGCGCATCAGGAAAATGGTGGTGATGGGCGCCGACAGCAGGATGAAGATCGAGATCAGGAAGGCGTGCACGAACGCCATGCCGCCCTGGAACGAGAAGTACACGGCCGTGGCCAGCGTCATGCACCAGGTGCCCAGCGTGGAGCCCAGTGTGGGCGCGTGGATGCTGTCGAAGAAGGTGGGCAGGCGGGCCAGGCCGAACGAGCCCATCAGCGCCAGCAGGCCACTGGTGACCACCAGCACGGCGACGATGGCCTCGACCCACAGCGGCAGCGGGGCGTCGGTCATTCGATCACCTCGCCACGCAGCAGGAACTTGGCCATCGCCATGGAGCCGACGAAGCCGAAGATGGCGATCAGCAGCGCGGCCTCGAAGTACACGTTGTTGCGGTAGAGCACGCCCAGCGCCAGCATCATGAGCATGCCGTTGATGTAGAAGCAGTCCAGCGCCATCACGCGGTCCTGCGCGGTGGGGCCGCGCAGCATGCGCAGCAGCGCACAGCCCATGGCCAGCGCCAGGCACGTCAGGCAGATGACCAGGGCCCAGTAGAGCAGCGGTGTCATTCGAAGATCTCCATCAGGGGGCGTTCGTAGTGCGTCTTGATGTGGCCGACGAAGGCCTCGGGGTCGCCCATCTCCAGCACGTGGATCAGCAGCCGGCTGCGGTCGAACGCGATCTCGCCCCAGGCCGTGCCGGGCGTGGCCGAGACGATCATGGCCAGCACGGCGAGCGCGTTGGGATCGCGCAGCTCCAGCGGCACTTCGATGAAGCCCGACTGCATCTCGCGATCGCGCTTTCTCAGCAGCGCCAGCACCACGGCGCGGTTGGAGCGCAGCATGTCGCCGAGCACCTGGCTCAGCAGGCGCAGGGCCACGAGCGGCCGGCGCACACGCACCGGCGTGGGCCGCAGGCCCTTGGCGAAGATGGGCAGCACCACGGCCAGGACCGCGCCCAGCAGCAGCGTGCCGGCAGAGAGCGACTGGCTCAGCAGCAACCACAGGAACAGCAGGCCCAGCGAGAGGATGGGCGCGGGCAGCAGGCGCTTCATCATGGCTTGGCCTCCGGGTTGGGGATGGTGGAGGGGCCGGGCCTGGGCTTGGCCGACAGCACGGCGGTGATGTAGCCCGTGGGCTCATGCAGCGCGCGTGCGGTGGAGGCGGTGTAGCGCATCACGGTGTCGGCCTGCACGGTGAGCATCACGCATGCAATCACCAGGGCGGCCAGCGGCACGCCCTCGATCAGGCGCAGCTGCGGTGCGGCGCGGTGCGAGGTGGCCCAGAAGGTGCGGATACCCACGCGCGAGAGCGCGATCATCGCCACCAGGCCCGAGGCCAGCAGTGCACCCATGAAGATCCACCCGCTGGTGGCCGGCGCCTCGTGGCCCAGCACGGCCGAGAGCATGGCGAACTTGCCCAGGAAGCCCGACAGCGGCGGCAGGCCGGCGATCAGCAGCGCGCAGCACAGGAAGGCCAGGCCCAGGAATGCCGCCGCGGCCGGAATCGGCCGGCCGATCAGCACTTCTTCTTCCTCGTCGAGGTTCACGCCGACGGTGGAGGAGAAGTCGGCCGACAGGAAGGGCGCGTCGTCGGGCGATTCGTACGGCGCGAAGGTGGAGCCGTCGTTGCGCCAGCGTTCCACCACGTCGGTCAGCAGCAGGAAGATGCTGGCGGCGAGCGTGGAGCTGAGCAGGTAATACAGCGCACCGGCCGTGAGATCGGCCTGGCCGAAGCTGGCGGCCGCCAGCAAGGTGCCCGACGAGGTGATGATGGCGAAGCCCGCCAGATAGCCCGGCCGCTGCGAGCCCAGCATGCCGACGGCGCCGAAGGTGAGCGTGGCGATGCCGCCCCAGAACAGCCAGTCGCCGCCGAAGAAGGCCGAGTCGCCCGCCGTCTCGGGGAACATCAGCGTCCACAGCCGCACGATGGTGTAGATGCCCACCTTGGTGAGGATGGCGAACAGCGCGCCCACCGGTGCCGTGGCGTTGCCGTAGGCCGGCACCAGCCAGAAGTTGAGCGGCCACATGGCGGCTTTGGCCAGGAAGGCCACCGACAGGATGGCGGCGGCCGCGTGCAGCAGGCCCCGGTCGGCCGGTGCCACCTGCGCGATGCGGGCCGCCATGTCGGCCATGTTCAGTGTGCCGGTGACGCCGTAGAGCATGGCCGCGCCGATCAGGAACAACGACGAAGCCGCCAGGTTGATGGCGATGTAGTGCAGCCCGGCCTGCACGCGCGTGCGCCCCGAGCCGTGCAGCAGCAGGCCGTACGACGCGGCCAGCATGATCTCGAAGCACACGAACAGGTTGAACAGGTCGCCCGTGAGGAAGGCGCCGTTCAGGCCCATCAGCTGCAACTGGAACAGCGGATGGAAGTGCACTCCGGCCTTGTCCCAGCGTGCGGCCGAGAACATGGCCGAGGCCAGGCCCAGCACGCCGCCCAGCACCAGCA
>JAGOCV010000268.1 GCA_017998575.1 Burkholderiaceae bacterium | reverse complement strand
GTGCTTGTGCCGGTCAGACACGCCCTGGTCGAAGCGGTCGGCGTATTTGCGGCAGACCGGCCCGATCAGCGCGAGCAGGTGCGAGCGGATCATCTCGAGCGCGTAGAAGCCGCGCGCCGTGTTCTCACGCAGCATCGATTCGCACAGACCGACGGCCACGGCGAGTTCGTCGGCATCGAGCTCGAAGTCCATGGCGTCCTGCAGCTGGAACGGCGCCAGCTCGGGCGCGCGCTTGAGCGGCACGTCTTCCAGTTCGAGGGGGCCGGCGTCGAGGTCTGCGCGCAGGAAGCGCAGGCCGAAGCTCAGCACGTAGTAGCGCGATGCGGGCGGATGCTCGTGGTAGTGCACGCGGTCGGGCAGCACGAAGGTCACCGCACCGGGCGCGAGCACGCGGCTGGACGTGGCCAGATGCATCTGCGCCGGGCCGGCCACCTGCAGGTGCAGCTGGAAGTAGTCATGCCGATGCAGCCGTGGCCTGGAGCGCCTGGGGCCCTCGCGCCGGATGTCGAAGTCGGCGTGGTCGCACAGCTGCGCCATCGAGTAGGTGTTGAAGACGGGTCGGGACGGGCTCACGGCGATGGCGAAGGGCTGAGCCGATTATCCGGAGGCCCCGCGCGGGCAGGCCATTGCAGTTAACCCTGTCCCCGGCGCCGGCGTGCCGGCGCGCGGCCACGAGGCGTTCAGTCTTCCTTGCGCAAGACCCCGTCGGCGGCCAGCTTGCTCCAGCGCGCGGTTTCCTCGCGCAGGAAGGCGCCGTAGGCCTCGCGCGTGAGGGTGCCGGGCTGCGCGCCGAGCTTCTCGATCTGCTCGCGCACCGCCGGGGTCTGTAGGCCGCGCTGCAGCGCGCCGGCGATGCGGGCGAGCACGGGCTCGGGCGTGCCTGCCGGTGCCATCAGGCCGAAGATGGCCAGCAGGCTGTAGCCCGGGTAGCCGGATTCGGCCACGGTGGGCAGCGACGGCGCGCTGGGCCAGCGCTGCGGCGAGGTCACCGCCAGCGCCTTGACCTTGCCCATCTGCGCGTTGGTGAGCGACGTGGACGCGCCATCGAACATGAACGACAGGCGGCCGCTGAGCAGGTCCATCTGCGCCGCCCCCGTGCCCTTGTACGGCACGTGCAGCATCGGCGCGCCGGACGCCGCGCTCAGCAGCGCGCCCGAGAGGTGGCTCACGGTGTTGACGCCGGCCGAGCCGTAGCTCACCGGCCGGGTGCGCGCATACGCCACGAACTCGGCGACCGAGTTGACCGGCAGCGAGGGGTGGACCACCAGCACGTTGGGCGAGTTCGTGATCATGCCCAGCGGTGCGAAGTCCTTCGTCAGGCTGTAGCCCAGGTCCTTGTTGAGGATGGGATTGATGATGTCCGAGGTGGCATGCACCAGCAGCGTGTAGCCGTCGGGCGCCGAGCGCGCGACGGTGGTGGCCGCGATCGAGCCGCCGGCGCCGGCGCGGTTCTCCACGTTGGCGGGCTGGCCCAGGCTCTCGCTGAGGATCTGCGCCGCGATGCGCGCAGCGCCGTCGGCCACGCCACCCGGCGCGAAGCCGAGGATGACGCGGATCGGGCGATCGGGATAGCCGGCCTGCGCCAGGGCCGGGCCAGAGGCGCCCACCAGGGTCAGCGACAGCAGGGCGATGTGTCTGAAGAATCGGTTCATGTTTGTCTCTCTCTTGTCGTGTTCCAGGATCGTTCAGGCCGCGGCGGCCGGACGGCGCGCCGCCGCGGGCGTGCAGACGTTGATGGGCTCGCCACGCGCATAGGCCTGCACCTGCTCGAACGCATTGCCGAAAGCGAACTCATGGCTGTCGCGTTCGATGTAGCCCAGGTGCGGCGTGCACAGCGCGTTGTCCAGCGCCAGCAGCGGCTCGTCGGCCGGCACGGGCTCGACGTCGTAGACGTCCACGGCCGCGCGGCCCGGACGCCCGTGTGCGAGGGCCTGCGCCAGTGCGCCGGGCTCGATCAGCTCGGCCCGGCTGGTGTTGACGAAGAGGGCGTCCGGCTTCATGCGGGCCAGATCCTCGCCCGTCACCAGATGCCGCGTGGCGGGCGAGTAGCGCACGTGCAGCGACAGCACGTCGCTGGTCGCGAAGAACTCGGCCCGGCTGCCGGCCGTGGCATGGCCGGCCTCGCGCGCCTTGGCCAGGGTCGACTCGCGGCCCCACACCTGCACCTTCATGCCGAAGGCCCGGCCGTAGCCCGCCACCAGCGCGCCGATGCGCCCGTAGCCGTAGATGCCCAGCGTATGGCCGCGCAGGCCCTGGCCGAGGGTGGACTGCCAGCGGCCGGCCTTGAGCGCGCCGACCTCGAACACGAGGTGACGCTGGGCGGCCAGGATCAGCCCCCACGTCAGCTCGGCCGTCGCATACGAAGGCCGCGTGGCCGAGATGGCCGACACCACGATGCCCAGCCGCTCGCAGGCCGTCAGGTCGATGTGATCGGTGTGCCCGCTCTGGCTGATGAAGCGCAGACGTGGCAGCCGCTCCAGCAGCGCGGCGCGGATCGGTGTGCGGCCGCGCAGCATGACGAGCACTTCGGTCTCGGCCAGCCGCGCGGCCAGCGTGTCGGTGTCCTCGGTGTGGTCGGTCCACACCCGAACTTCGTGCCCCTGCAGCAGGCGAAAGCACGCCAGCGTGCGCACGGCGTCCTGGTAGTCGTCGAGGATGGCGATCTTCATGTCGGGTGGCGCTCCGCTGCGTCAGGCGTTGGCTCGATGCGCGGCACTTGCATCATGAGGATGCGCTCGCGCGCGATCCTGCCCGTCAGTTTCTTTTCTGCTGTCATGCGGCGCATCCTAGGCAGGCGCCGCGCCCGGGGTTAGGACGAATCCGTGCTTTTCCTGGACGCATCGGTGCGCTTTCTGCGACGCGCAATCGGACACGGGAAAACCCTTGCCCGGCGCGCCCCGAGTTTTTCATTCATTGAAAAGTCGGGAAATTCGCCTTGAAACATCGGGCGCCGGCGCGCATCCTTCGGGGCAAGAGACAAAGAGTCAGCCCCACGATGCCCATCGACAGTGCCCTCATCAAGCGGGTCACCGCGTCGCTCTACGAGCGATCGCTGAAAAAAATCCCCGACGACACACGCTCGATCCTCGGCCGCGCACAGCAGGCCGAGACCGACGGCACGGCGCGCCGCACGCTCACGGTGATGATCGAGAGCGCCGATGCCGCGCGCGATGGCAACCAGCTGGTCTGCAGCGACGTGGGCCTGCCCACCTACAGCATCAAGATCGGCACGCGCGTGCAGTTCGACGGGCCGGTGCGCCAGGCCATCACCGAGGGTTTCGCCGAACTGGCCGCGGGCATGAACCCGCCCATCCTCAAGATGATCACGCACCCGCTCACGCACGAGCGCAGCCATGCGGGCAAGGACATCCCGCTGGTGTCGTTCGACGTGATCGACGACGCCGACTACATGGACATCGTCTGCGCGCCCAAGGCCATGGGTACCGGGCGCTGGGAAGCCGTGGAAGCCTTCGTCTATCCCACGGTGGAAGACGTCGAGAAATACGTGATGGACGTGGTGCTGCGCGCCGGCTCGCAACCCTGCCTGCCCATCGTGGTGGGCGTGGGCATCGGCGGCACGTTCGACCAGGCCACGCGGCTGGCCAAGGAAGCGGTGCTGCGCCCGCATGGCAAGCCGCAGCCCGATGCGTTGCTGGCGGGCATGGAAAAGCGCTTGCTCGACGCCATCAACGAAACCGGCCTGGGCGCGATGGGCACCGGCGGCGACATGAGCGCCATGGCGGTGAACGTCGAATACTCGGCCAGCCACGGCTTCGTGCCGGTGGCCGTGTGCTTCAACTGCTGGATCAACCGCCGCACGGCCGCGCGCATCTACAACGATGGCCGCGTGGAAGACCTGCAGTGGTGACGAGAGGCCCGAACGCATGAGCCGCCTGCACGAACTCACCCTGCCGCTGTCGGCCGAGCGCGTGCGCGAGCTGCGCGTGGGCGACATGGTCACGCTCACCGGCCAGGTCACGGTGAGCATCGGCATTCCCACGCACAAGCGCATGGCCGAGGCCGCCAGACGCGCGGGCGAGGGCGAGGACGGCCAGCCGCTGCCCATCGACCTGAACGGCGGCGCGTTCTTCCACCTCTCCACCTACGTGCGCGAGCAGGACGGCAAGAGCGTTCCGCTCTACCTGAACCCGAGCACCAGCACGCGCTACAACGCCTGGATGCCCGACATCGTGCGCGGCCTGGGCCTGCGCCTGGTGGGCGGCAAGGGCGGGCTCGACGATGCGAGCGTTGCCGCCCTGAAGGAATGCGGCTGCGCCTACCTGTCGTTCCTGGGCGGCGGCAGCCCGCTGCTGTCGCGCGCGCTGCGCGGCGTGGCCAGCTCGCACTGGAACGAATACATCTCGCAATTCCGCCTGCTCACGCTCGACGTGCAGGCACTGGGCCCGGCCACCGTGGCGATCGACGCGCACGGCGGCAGTGCCTACGACCAGGTGGGCGCACGCGCCCACGACCGGCTTCCCGCCATCCTCGAGCGTATGCGCGCGGCCCGGGCCGCCGATGCGCGGCCACCCGCGGCCATCGTTGCCGCGGCACCGGCCCCGCGCGCCTGAGCGCGCGTCGTTCCCCCTCAACCCAAGGAGACCCTCATGAACCGTAGACATTTCCATTCCGCCGTGGCCGCAGCCGCCATCGCCTTGGGTGTGGCAGGCGCAGCACCCGCAATGGCGCAGCAGGCCTGGCCCAACAAGCCCGTGCGCATCATCGTGCCGTTCCCGGCCGGGGGCAGCACCGATCTGGTGGCGCGCTACATCGCGCAGGGCCTGTCGGACAAGCTGGGCCAGCAATTCATCGTGGACAACCGCGGTGGCGCGGGCGGCAACATCGGCACCGACGCCGTGGCCAAGGCCACGCCCGACGGCTACACCATCGGCCTGTCGACCTCGGGCCCGCTGGTCAACAACAAGTTCCTCTACAAGTCGATGCCCTTCGACTCGGAGAAGGATCTGGCCCCCATCGCCCTGGTGTGCGAGATCCCGCTGGTGATCGCCGCCAACCCGCGCGTGCCAGCAAAGAACCTCAAGGAATTCGTCGCCGCCGCGAAGGCAAGGCCGCAGGACTACACCGTGGGCCAGCCCGGCAACGGCACCATCGGCCACCTGGCGGCCGAGCAGCTCGCGATGGTCACGAAGACGAAGCTCACCACCGCACCGTACCGCGGCGACACGCCCATGATGACCGACCTGCTGGGCGGCAGCATCCAGGCCAGCTCCGCGCCGATCACGGCCTTCATCCCCAACCTCAGCGCGGACAAATTGCGCGGTCTGGCGGTGACCTCGAACACGCGCTTCCCCGGCCTGCCGGAGATCCCGACGGCCAAGGAGCAGGGCATCGACATGGTGGCCACCGTGTGGTTCGCCGTGGTGGGCCCGGCCGGCACGCCGCCGGATGTCGTGAAGAAGCTCAACGAAGAGATCAACCTCATCCTGGGTTCCACCTACGGCCGCGCCAAGCTGCAGCAATATGGCGCCGTGGTGAACGCCGGCCCGCCGGAACACCTGCGCACGCTGATGAACGAAGATTCGAAGAAGTGGCAGAAGGTCATCCAGACGGCCAACATCCAGCTGCAG
>JAGOCV010000020.1 GCA_017998575.1 Burkholderiaceae bacterium | reverse complement strand
GCCTTGCATCGGCCGGCGTTTCGACCCAGCGCAGGAAGTCATCGACCGCGCGCTGAGGCCTGTAGCCATCGAAGACCAGCAGATCCAGCCCCAACGCCCGCGCCTGACCACGCACCTCGCCCATTCGCCGCGCCGCCTGTGTCGTGAGCAGGCACAACGGTTCGAGGTAGCCCTGCGCGGGGCGACCCATGAAGTTGTGGGGACCCGAATAGCGAGCGTCGACCGAAAGGCCCGACAGGTGTTGTGCCAGATCGACGAATTCGTGCGTCATGACCAGATCTCCGACTCGAGCCCCAATTGGCCGACTGTCAGTTGCGCGAGATCCGCGAACCCGGCCATGGCGGCGGCGAGCGCGATGCGGTCGTACAGGTGCAACTCGATCGGACGTATCAGCACCAGCGTGCCGTCGCCGATCGCCGTGAGCGCCGTGCCATGGTTGACGAGGGCATGCGCATTGAGCTGCAGTGCCAGCGTGTGCCGCGACGCATGGCGGTCGCGACGCGGCAGCACGCACATCAGGGCAGTTTGGGGGTCATAGGTAGGCCCTCTCGAATCGGTAGCAAGGCTGCGCAATGCCATGCTCAGGCCGCCTACATGGAGCTCCCCTTCGTCATCGATCGAGAATGCCAGGCCGCGCGACTCTCTCAGATAGGTGCAGGCCTCGATCATGCGTCCGGCAACCCACCGGTCCACCGGGTCGCACGCGTGTGGAACTTTGATCTGTGGCGTGACTGGGTCTTCTTCGGCTCGGTCCGTCATCGTGGCTCCCTCCGTTCCCGCAAGATGAACCTCTCCCGCTTCTGTTGCCAGGCGCCCCGAAGGGCCGCGGGTGAGGAGGTTGCGCCCCGATCAACGCGTGCCGTCAGACGGCGCCAGCGCTCATCAAGTAGTAAGGTTCATTGGCCTTTACTGGGTTTGCATCATGTTTGACGTCATGTTTGCATTTGACGCGCGGTCGCTTCGGCCAGTTTGCGGAATCGATAGCCATTTCAGCCCCCCCATCAACGCACACTGAACGGATGCCCTGATGGTGGAGCTGGCCGGAATCGAACCGGCGTCTTCCACACATTCACCTCGGCTTTCCAAGAGGCTTGACGACGAACGTCTGCGCAGTGGCAGTACTTCAAGCCTCTCCTACCGCGATGTGGACCAGAGTAAGGTTGTGGCCGCCTTGCGGGCGTTCGCGAGGCGAAGCCGCGTCGGGTCAGGCGAAGTCGCGGGTCAGTCCGAAGACGCGTTGCTGCCGAACAGCTTGAGCAGTTCGTAGTCGCTTCGGATGCCCAGCTTGCGATAGGCCGTGTGCTTCTGCGAGCTGACGGTCTTGACGCTGCGAACGAACTTGCGCGCGATCTCGGTCATGCTCATGCCCTGCAGGCAGCAACGAAGCACTTCGATCTCGCGCGGCGTCAACTGCGAGAGGCGCTGGTCTCGCTCGTCGATGCCGCCGGGCTGGGAGAAATGGACGTCGCCCATCGCCACAGCTTCGAGCACCTGCAGCAGATGCGTCAGATCACCGCTTTTCGCGACGAACCCATGCGCTCCAGCCTTGCGCATGAGCAGCTCCGCCGATGCGTCGAGATGCGCGGTATAGACCAGGATGCGCACATGCGGAAAGCGCACGCGGAGGATCTTCACCAGGCCCCAGCCATCGAGCTCGTCGGGGGAGAGTTCGTAGTCGAGCACCAGAACATGGCAGGGCGCGCTGGATAGCAGCGCGACCAGTTCGGCGCTGGTGGCCGCGCTGCCGCCCCAGCGCAGGCGCGTGCTCTGCCGGACCAGCAGCTCGAGGCCAAAGCGCACGACTGCGTGGTCGTCCAGCACCACGACATGCAAAGGCGCGCCGCTCGCCCGGCCGAGCCCGGGCCCGGCCGTCGAAGGAGCACCAGATCCGCTCATGCGATGCACGGCCCTGGCAGGGCCGCAGGCAACGCGTTCTGCCCATGCCAATGGGCATAGGCGTGGCTAAGGGCAGCGGCGCGGGAGGCGAGTTCGACCTCGCTCAGTCCGTCGCGGACGGCTTCGGTCAGACGCTGGGCGGCGGCGGCAACTTCGGTTGCGCCCACGACCAGCGAAGCGCCCGCGATCCGGTGCGCATGGTGGCGCACTTGTTCGTCATGCCCCCGAGAGAGCGCCTCGAACACCGTTTGCAGTTCCGGTCCGCAGCTGCTGGCATAGAGGCAGCGCAACTCGAGGTGCTGCGATGGCGGCGCCGGCTCGGCGGCTGCACGGCTCGTACCGCCGAGGCCCAGGCTGCGAACGACGTCGGTCACACGCGCCGGCTTGGCCAGCGCCCCATCCATTCCAGCCCGCTCGCAACGGCGCCAGTGGGCAGGGTCGGATTGTCCCGAGACGGCGATCAGCAGGCTGCGCAGATCGCCAGGCCGACGCCGTTCGTGTTCGCGGATCGAGCCGGCAAGGCCGTAGCCGTCCCCTCCGGGCAGAACACAATCGATCAGCACGGCGGAAGGACGCCATTGGCGCCAGATGCCGAAGGCGGACTCGGCGGCGTCGACCTCGCGGACTTTGACCCCCAGGCGCGTGAGATGGTGCGCGATGGATCGGCGCGAGACGGGATCGTCATCGACGATCAGACAGTCGCGGACGGCGCCGGTGAGTGCTGTATGTCCAGAACCGGCGGCATGGAAAGCACGGAAATTCATCGGATGGCGGCGGCGAGTCGCCTCGTGCGATTGGCGGGTCATCGTACGTCCGGCGAAGTGCGTCGGCGCGGCAGACTGCCAATCCTTGGCGCGGCAGACTGAAAGGCCGTCTTGCGGGATCGGGGAGAGCCGCCTCGTGGCAGTCCTTCAATCAGCGCAGGTAGGTGCGGAAAATCCCGACCAGTCGGTCGATTTCGGTGTCTTCGACTCCCTCGGGTCGATCCCCCGCAACGCCGAAGGTTTCGCGCAAATGACTGTCGAGCACTTCCGCCATGAGGCCGGTGGTGGCGCCACGCAGGGCGGACAGTTGCTGCAGCAGCGCGCCGCAATCGGTACCCGCCTGAACAGCGCGCTCCAGTGCCTCGGCTTGGCCACGGATGCGCCGCAGGCGGGTGACCACCCGTTTCTTCTCTTCGGCGGAATGAGGCATCGTGACGAGTCCCGTGAGCGCGTGGCGGATTTCGGGGGAACTGGCGGAAGCGGTGGGATTCGAACCCACGGACGTCGCGAAACGTCGCCGGTTTTCAAGACCGGTGCATTCAACCGCTCTGCCACGCTTCCGCAAGGCGGCCGATTCTACGCGGGCAGGAAGACCGACTGCAGATCGGAGAGGAAGTCCAGCCCGCGCTCGGTCGGCCGGACCCACGCGCCGTCGCGCTCGATCAGGCCGCGTGCCTGTGCCTCGTCGAGCCCGCGCGCGATGGCATTGAGCGGCAGGCCTGTGCGTTCAGGAAACGATGCGATCTCGAAGCCTTGTTTCAGGCGCAGCGCGCCGAGCATGAATTCGAACGGCAGGTCGGCGCGGCCCACCTCGTCTTCCTGCGCGACCGCATTGCCGGCCAGCGCGTTGTCCATGTACAGGCGTGGCTCGCGAAAGCGCACCTGGCGCACCACGCGATGCGCGAAGCTCAGCTTGCCGTGCGCGCCCGCGCCGATGCCCAGGTAGTCGCCGAACTGCCAGTAATTCAGGTTGTGCCAGCAACGGTGGCCGTCACGCGCATAGGCCGACACCTCGTACCGGTGCAGCCCGGCCGCTGCCGTGGCCTCGGTGATGCGGTCGAGCATGGCGTAGGCGGTGTCGTCGTCGGGCAGCGGCGGCGGGTACTTGGCGAAGTAGGTATTGGGCTCGAGCGTCAGGTGATAAACGGACAGATGCGGCGGCGACATCGAAAGCGCCTGCCGAAGATCGGCGTCGAGCTGCTGCAGCGTCTGGCCGGGCAGCGCGTACATCAGATCGAGGTTGAAGGTATCGAAGGCCGAGGCGGCCTCTTCCACCGCGGCCAGCGCCTGGGCGCGGTCGTGCACGCGGCCCAGAGCCTTGAGGTGATCGTCGTTGAAGCTCTGCACGCCCAGCGACAAGCGTGTCACGCCCGCGCCACGGAAGGCGCGGAAGCGGTCGCGCTCAAACGTGCCCGGGTTGGCCTCCAGGGTGATCTCGCAATCGGGTTCGAGCTTGAGGCGCGCACGGATGTCGCCGATCAGCCGATCGATGCCCTCGGGCGAGAACAGGCTCGGCGTGCCGCCGCCGATGAAGATGCTGTGCACCTGACGGCCCCACACCAGCGGCAGGGCAGCATCGAGATCGGCCACCAGGGCGTCGAGATAGCGCTGCTCGGGCACACCGCCTGCGGCCTCATGGGAATTGAAATCGCAGTACGGACACTTGCGGATGCACCACGGCAGATGCACATACAGCGACAACGGCGGCAGCGCCGCGAGCTGCAGCGTGCCGGCACGCATGTAGTGCGCGATGTCCTGCATGGCGAACGACGCGGCCGGTCAGTCGGCGAGCCAGCGCTCGCGCATGAGCGCCAGCATGGCGCGCGCCGCCTGGCCGCGATGGCTGTGGGCGTTCTTCGTCTCGACCGGCAACTGCGCGAAGGTCTGCCCGAACGCGGGGATGAACATCACCGGATCGAACCCGAAGCCGTTGCTGCCCACGGGCTCCCGCGTGATCTCGCCCGCCGCGCGCCCGACCGCGATCAGCGGCTCCGGGTCTTCGGGCGTGCGCACGGCCACCAGCGTGCTGACGAGCGCGGCGCGGCGGTCTACGATGCCTGCCATCTGCTCGAGCAGCGCGCGCACGTTGTTCGCATCGCCCTTCTCGTAGCCGAATTGCGTGGCGTAGTAGGCCGTGTCCACGCCCGGCAGACCATCGAACGCCCGCACGCAGAGGCCCGCGTCGTCGGCCAGCGCCGGCAGGCCGGTGGCTGCCGCGGCATGGCGCGCCTTGGCCAGCGCGTTTTCGACGAAGGTGCGGTAGGGCTCGTCTGCCTCACCCACGCCCAGTTCGGACTGGCGCACGAGCTCCACACCCAGTGGCGCGAACATCGCCTGCAGTTCCGCCAGCTTGCCGGCGTTGTTGGATGCGAGCACGAGCTTCATGCGGCCAAGGCCTGGCGCTGCAGCGAAACCAGTTCGTTGATGCCTTTCTCGGCCAGGCGCAGCAGTTCGTCCATCTCGCGGCGCGTGAACGCTTCGCCTTCGGCCGTGCCCTGCACTTCGATGTAGTGGCCCAGGCCCGTCATCACGACGTTCATGTCGGTGCCGCAGGCCGAATCCTCGACGTACTCGAGATCGAGCAGGGGCACGCCCGAGACAATGCCGACCGATACCGCGGCCACCTCGCCGGTGAGCGGCGATTCCTTGAGCTTGCCGGAGGCCAGCAGGGTATTCACAGCGTCGCTGGCTGCGACGAAAGCGCCGGTGATGGCGGCCGTGCGCGTGCCGCCATCGGCCTGCAGCACGTCGCAGTCGAGGTGGATGGTCCGCTCGCCCAGCTTCTTCAGGTCGAACACGGCGCGCAGCGAGCGGCCGATGAGACGCTGGATCTCCTGCGTGCGGCCGCTCTGCTTGCCGCGTGCGGCTTCGCGGTCGCCGCGCGTGTGCGTGGCACGCGGCAGCATGCCGTATTCGGCCGTGACCCAGCCTTCGCCGCTGCCCTTCTTGTGGCCGGGCACTTTCTCCTCGACCGAGGCCGTGCACAGCACGCGCGTCTGGCCGAACTCGATCAGCACCGAGCCTTCGGCGTGGATCGTGAAGCCGCGCGTGATGCGGACAGGGCGCAGCTGATCTGCGGCGCGGCCGCCGCTTCTTGCAAACTCACTCATTGAAATACCTTTCAGGACTTCCGGGCGGCGGAGCGCCGGATCGCCTCGTTGATTTCCGCAATCGAACGTTCGATCGCGGCGTCGTCCAGATCCTCCACCATGCCCTCGATGCCACCGGCCTGGATGGTCGACGCGAACACGCCATCGTTGATGCTGTCGGTGGAGATGCCGCGCGTGGATTCGAAGCTGTCGGGCGTTTCCCACTCGACGGCGATGACGGTCACGTTGTCGCTGTACTCGCCGCCGTTGCGCAGTGCCTGCTCCACCATCTCGGGCACGGCTTCGGCCACGCCCTGGCGGCTGAGCTCGCGCACGATCTCTTCGTCGCTCAGGCTGCCCCACAGCCCGTCGGAGCACAGCATGATGCGGTCGCCCTGCTGCAGGTTGACGGGCCCCGACACGTCGAACACCGGCCGCGTGGGCGAGCCCAGGCAGGTGAACAGGATGTTGCGGTTGACCGGCGTGAGCCGCAGCACGGTGGAGGCCTCGCGGTGCTCCATGTACGAATGGTCGCGCGTGCGCGTGAGCAATTCGCCGTCGCGGACCACGTACAGGCGCGAATCGCCGCAGTGGATCCAGGTGGCGGCATTGCCCTGAAGCACGCCGGCCACCAGCGTGGTGCGGGGCGTATCCAGCATGCCCTTCTCGCCCGCATAACGCATGATCTGGTGATGCGCGGCCATCAGCGCCGCAGTGAGGAACTCCCGCGGGTCGCGCACCATCGGACGCGCCTCGCGTTGGTAGAGCGCCGACACGGTCTGCAGCGCCAGTTGCGCGGCGACCTCGCCCTCAGGGTGCCCACCCATGCCATCGGCCAACACGAAGAGGCCGGACTCCCGCGTGTAGCAGTAGCCCATGCGGTCTTCATTCTTGGCACGCCCGCCGCGCCGGCTGACCTGGAAGACGGAGAACTTCATTTGATCTTGGTGGAAAAGCCCGTGGCTTTCTTGAGGTTCTTCTTGGTGTCGGTGAGCATGTTGTCGAATTGCAGGCGCACCTTCTCGCCCATCGACAGTTTGGTGTAGCGACGCTCACCTTCCCGGCTGAGCTCCTTTTGCAGCGCGAACACCGACTGCGGACGCGACAGCGGGTCGAGCGACATGCACCACTCGACCACCTCGATCAGGTTGTCGGAATAGACGCCGCGCAGGCGCGACAGCGACAGCGAGAGACGGTCCTTCTCGATGCGCTGCGGCGCGTCGTTGGGCGGATAGCCCTGCATGCAGGCATAGATGCAGGCGCCGATGGCATAGATGTCGGTCCACGGGCCCATCGACGAATCACGCCGGTACATCTCTGGCGCCGCGAAGCCGGGCGTGTACATGGGGCGGATGAAATTGCCTTCCTTGGACAGCACCTCGCGCGCGGCGCCGAAGTCGATCAGCACCGCCTTGTTGTCGTCGGTGATGAAGATGTTGGCCGGCTTGATGTCCAGGTGCAGCATCTTGTGCTGGTGCACGATGCGAAGGCCGCGCAGGATTTCGTCGAACAGGCTGCGGATGGTGGACTCGCGGAACACCTTCTGCTTCTTGAGCTCGCGCGCGGTGATGATGAAATCCTGCAGGGTCGCGCCCTCCAGGTAGTTCATCACCATATAGACGGTCTCGTTCTCGCGGAAGAAATTGAGCACGCTCACCACGGAGGCGTGGGATATCTGGGCGAGCGAGCGGCCTTCTTCGAAGAAGCTCTTGAGACCCAGGCGGTAGAGGGAAAGCTTTTCGGGCTGCACCTGCGGCAGCAACTCGCCCGGGCCGCGCGTGGCCAGCGAGGAAGGGAGGTATTCCTTGACGGCCACCTGCTCGCCTTCGTTGTCGACGGCCAGATAGACCACGCCAAAACCGCCTGCGGAGACCTTCCGGACGATGCGGTATCCGCCGATCACGGTGTCTGGAGGCAGGGAAGCGGGCTTTACCTTTGACATAATCCGGGTGATTATCACGGGCCCGGCGCAGCGGCGCGACGGCGCTCCCTCCAGGGACGTGAAGCGTCCTGAACCCTCAGCGAGTGTCGATGTCAGTTTACAGCATGACCGGTTACGCCAGTGCCCAGAAAGTCACGGGCGAGCCGGGTTCTTCCCATGACGCCGCCCAGGCCAGCCAGGGCCGGCTCGGGCTGGAGATCCGCTCGGTCAACAGCCGCTTCCTCGACCTCTCGTTCCGGCTTCCCGACGAATTGCGCCAGCATGAACCGGCGCTGCGCGAGTTGCTCACCCGCCGCTTGAAGCGCGGCAAGGTCGAGCTTCGGGCCACGCTCGACAACCCGTCCAGTGCCAACCTGGCTGACCCATCTCCCCGGCTGCTGCAAAAGCTCGGCACGCTACAGGACGGCGTGCTCGCCTGGTTGCCGCAGGCGCAGCCGCTGTCGGTGGCCGACGTGCTGCGTCTGTCGGCCGGGAGCAGCGGCCCCGGGCCCGACTGGAGCGGGGTCGTTCCCGCCCTGGCCGAGCAGGTCGTCGATGCGCTGGTGGCAGCCCGCGCCCGCGAAGGCGGGAGGCTGGCCGACATGCTGCTCGACCGGCTGGAGCAGCTGCGCACACTTGCCGCGCAGGCCGCTCCATTGGTCCCGCAGTTGGTCGACCAGCAGCGCCAGCGCTTCCTGGAGCGCTGGAAGGACGCCATGGACCTGGCCGAGGGCGGAAAACCGCCTGAGTCGGCCCAGGAGAGGGCGCTGACCGAAGCCACTGCCTTTGCGATCCGCATCGACGTCGCCGAGGAGCTGACCCGGCTGGCGTCCCACCTCGACGAGATCGACCGTCTGGTGAAGAAGGGCGGCGAGATCGGCAAGCGCCTGGATTTCCTCATTCAGGAACTGCACCGCGAGGCCAACACACTGGGCTCGAAATCCGCAGCGCTGGAACTCACGCGCATCTCGGTCGACATGAAAGTACTGATCGAGCAGATGCGCGAGCAGGTGCAGAACATCGAGTGAGCGGGGCGCCCGCTGGCGGCCAAGCGGCTAAAATGGCGGGCTTCGCCGGCGCCAGCCGACTTCCGCCTTCGCCCCACCGCACCGACGCCTTCCCGAACATGGATTACCCCGGAAACCTCTTTGTGGTGGCAGCGCCCAGCGGAGCCGGCAAGTCCAGCCTGGTCAAGGCGCTGCTCGAGCTGGATTCCCGCGTCCAACCGTCGGTCTCCCACACCACCCGCGCGCCACGCGGTCAGGAAAAGCACGGACGTGAGTATTTCTTCGCCTCCCAGGGCGAGTTCGATGCCATGGCCGGCGCGGGCGCCTTCCTCGAGTGGGCGCATGTGCACGGCCATCGGTATGGCACCTCGCGCAAGGCGATCGAGGAGCGGATTTCGCAGGGCGCCGATGTCGTGCTGGAGATCGATTTCCAGGGCGCCATCCAGATCAAGCGCATCTTTGCCAACGCCGTACTCATCTTCATTCTGCCGCCGAGCTGGGAGGAGTTGCGCTCGCGACTGGAGCGCCGGGGCGAGGATGCTGCCGACGTCATCGAGCTGCGGCTCAAGAACGCGGCGCTTGAGATGGCCCAGGCCCACGAATTCGACTTCGTTATAATCAATGAGTTGTTCGAACGTGCGCTGTTCGACCTCAAAGCCATTGTCCACGCGCAGCGCCTGAAGTTCGCGGCGCAGCGCAGGCTCAACGCCCAGGTGTTCCAGGCCCTGGACATCGCCTGACCGTCCAACCTCCCTACAGAGATCCAGCATGGCCCGCATCACCGTCGAAGATTGCCTCGAGCAGATCCCCAACCGTTTCCAGCTCGTGCTGGCGGCCACGTACCGTGCTCGCATGTTGAGCCAGGGCCATGCGCCCAAGATCGAGAGCAAGAACAAGCCGGCCGTGACCGCCTTGCGCGAGATCGCTGACGGCAAGGTGGGCCTGGAGATGCTGAAGAAAGTCCCGATCTGAGCGGCCATGCGCCCGCTTCACGCTTGAGCGGCGTGAGTCCAAAAGGCACCGCGCTGCGGTGCCTTTTTTCTTGCGCCCGTGTGCTTGCGCTGCAGGCGCTACAGTTCAGGGGATGAGTGCGCTCGTTAAACCCGCTCCCAGCCAGGCGGCCCCGACGCCCGCAGCCCTGAATGCGGCTGCGGCGAGCTTTGCCGCGCTCACGGAAAAGCTGGTGTACATGGACGCGGCCGACGTCGAACTCGTGCGCCGCGCCTACCGCTTCGCCGACGAGGCCCATCTGGGCCAGTTGCGCAACAGCGGTGAGCCCTACATCACGCACCCGATCGCGGTCGCGGTGCAGTGCGCCGAATGGAAGCTCGACGCCCAGGCTTTGATGGCGGCCTTGCTGCACGACGCCATCGAGGATTGCGGCGTCACCAAGCCCGAGCTGATCGAGCGCTTCGGCAGCCCGGTCGCCGAACTGGTGGACGGCCTGACGAAGCTCGACAAGCTCCAGTTCACCACGCGCGAGGAAAGCCAGGCCGAATCGTTCCGCAAGATGCTGCTGGCGATGGCGCGCGACGTGCGGGTCATCCTGGTCAAGCTGGCTGATCGCACGCACAACATGCGCACGCTCGACGACGTGCCGCGCGAAAAGTGGGCGCGCATCTCCGCCGAGACGCTGGAGATCTACGCCCCCATTGCGCACCGCCTCGGCCTGAACCAGACGTATCGGGAACTCCAGGAGCTGTCGTTCCGCCACTTGATGCCTTGGCGCCATGCCATCCTGGCCAAGGCCGTGGCCAAGGCCCGCAGTCGGCGCCGCGACCTGATCCAGAAGGTGCATCGCGAGGTGGAAACCGCGTTTGCGCAGGCCGGCATCGCGGTGCAGATCGCCGGGCGCGAGAAGACGCTCTATTCGATCTACCGCAAGATGGACGAGAAGCACCTGTCGTTCGCGCAGGTGACCGATATCTACGGCTTCCGGCTCATCGTGCCGTCGGTGCTCGACTGCTACACTGCCCTGGGCCTGCTGCACCAGATGTACAAGCCGGTGCCCGGCAAGTTCAAGGATCACATCGCCATCGCCAAGCTCAATGGCTACCAGTCGCTGCACACGACACTGGTCGGCCCGTCGGGCGTGAACGTCGAATTCCAGATGCGGACCGAGGCCATGCACGTGGTGGCGGAGTCGGGCGTGGCCGCCCACTGGCTCTACAAGGCCAACGAGCCCGGCAGCGCCAATGCCGAGCGCATGGGCACGAAATGGCTTCAGTCGCTGCTCGACATTCAGAGTGAAACCATCGATTCGGCCGAGTTCTGGGATCACGTCAAGGTTGATCTGTTCCCGGACGCCGTCTACGTCTTCACGCCCAAGAGCCAGATCATGGCGCTGCCGCGCGGTGCCACCGTGGTCGACTTCGCCTATGCGATCCACAGCAACGTGGGCGACCAGACGGCCGCCGCGAGGATCAACGGCGAGCAGGTGCCGCTGCGCACCGAACTCAAGAATGGCGATGTGGTCGAGATCATCACCGCACCGCTGTCGAAACCCAATCCGGCCTGGTTGGGCTTCGTGCGCACGGGTCGTGCACGCTCCAAGATCCGCCATTACCTAAAGACACTGGCCCAAGCCGAATCCCAGGGTCTGGGCGAAAAACTGCTGGTGCAGGCGCTGCGCGCCGAGGGCATGGAGAAGCTGCCCAGCGAAGACCCACGCCGAGCGGTGATCTGGGAGAAATTGCTGCGGTTCACCGGCAGCCGCAACCGCGCCGAACTGCTCACCGACATCGGGCTGGGCAAGCGTATTGCGAGCATCGTCGCCAAGCGGCTGGTGGCTTATATGGCCGAAGAAGGCCTGCGCCCCGACGCCCTGCTTCTGACGCGGGAGCGGTATACGGCGCACGAGAATGTCTCGCAGGGCGCCGTGACGCTCGATGGCAGCGAGAATTCGTCGGTCCAGTATGCGCACTGTTGCCGTCCGATCCCTGGCGACGACATCATCGGCTACCTCGGCCACGGCGAAGGCCTGGTCGTCCATACGGCCGAATGCAGCGTCGGCCGTCGACTGCAGCAGAAGGACGCCGAGCGTTTCTTCGCAGTGGAGTGGTCAGACGAGCCGGTGCGCGCGTTCGAGACCGGCGTGATCGTCACCGTGGCGCAGTCGAAGGGCGTGCTGGCGCGTGTGGCTGTGGCAATTGCAGGGGCAGAAGCCGACATCACCCATGTCGACATGCCCGAGGACACGGCGCAGGATGCAGCCGACCTGAGCTTCGTGGTTGCCGTGCGCGACCGCAGCCACCTCGACGGCATCCTGCGGCAGCTTCGCCGCACTCCGTCGGTGCTCGGTGCGCGGCGCGCCGTTCCGGCCAGTTGAGGAAGGCGCCCGCCGATCAGGCCCTCGCGGGGTAGCTCACGGCGAGCACCTCGACATCGCGTGGCCCGGTAGGTGTGACAAGCCTGACGACATCGCCCTCGCGCGACTTGAGCAGGGCCCTTGCGATCGGCGAGATCCAGCTCACCTGGCCCTGGGCGCTGTCGGCCTCGTCAATACCCATGATGGTCACCGTGCGCTCGACGCCATCGGCCTCGTCGACATAGGTGACCGTGGCACCGAAGAACACCTGGTCGCTGCCGTGGTGAACACTCGGGTCGGCCACCTCGGCAAGATCGAGGCGACGCGTGAGGAAGCGGATGCGGCGGTCGATCTCGCGCAGTCGCTTCTTGCCATAGAGATAGTCACCATTCTCCGAGCGGTCGCCATTGCCGGCAGCCCAGTGCACCACTTCGACGACCCTGGGGCGCTCGTTGTCGAGCAGATCAAGCAGTTCGGCGCGCAATCGGGCATGACCGGCTGGCGTGATGTAGTTCTTGCTGCCTGGCGGAAGCGACGGCACGCCGGCATCGCCGTCATCTCCGTCGTCGTCCTGATCGGTCTCGCGCGTGAACGCCTTGCTCATGGTGATCGGAGTCCTTCAAACCACATGCCGACCGGCGCGGGGAATGGCGGCGGTGCAGACGAAAAAGCCCGCAACTTGCGTTGCGGGCTTTCGTGTTGGTGCGGCTGGCAGGATTCGAACCCACGACCCCTTGGTTCGTAGCCAAGTACTCTATCCAACTGAGCTACAGCCGCGAAGATATAGATTGTAGCATGGAAAAACGGCTCTCGAAAGAGGTTCTCATAGGTTTCGCGGCGCTGGGACTGCAGCAGATCCTGTCGACGAGGCGTGCCGAAAGGCTCGTTCTATTACTACTTCCCGTCGAACAATGCCTTCGGTTGCGCGCCGCTGGAACAGTATGTCAGGCAGTACCGACAACGCCTGGACACTCTGGCCAAGGATAACGGCACCGGACTCGAGCGCCTGATGCGCTACTGGAATCTTTCGAGAGCACGAAGCGCCATGCCCATCCGACCACCGAGACCATGCGGGCGGCGATCATGAAGATTGGTCAGAATCTTCCCCACCAGGCCAAGAAGAAAGCGGCTTGATCGACCGCTATTTCTCCAATGGTAGGGCGTGTTGGACTTGAACCAACGACCAAAGGATTATGAGTCCTCTGCTCTGACCAACTGAGCTAACGCCCCACGGGCCGCGATTGTAGAGCGCGGCACGCAGGCTATTTGTGGCTGAGCGCGTTGCTCACGAGGCGCGACGTGATGTCCACGATCTCGATCATGCGGTCGTAGTGCATGCGCGTCGGACCGATTACACCCAGCGTGCCGACCACCTGCCCGTCGACTTCGTAGGGCGCGCTCACGATCGAGAGATCCTCCACCGGCACGGTGTGGCTCTCTCCGCCGATGTAGATGCGAACGCCTTCGGCCTTGCTGGAAATGTCGAGCAAACGGATGAGCTGGGCCTTCTGCTCGAACAGGTCGAAGGCGCGGCGCAATTGGCCCATGTCGCTGGAAAAGTCGCTCACGGCCAGCAGGTTGCGCTCGCCCGAGACCACCACGTCTTCCTGTTCCTGCGACAGCGCCTCGGTGCTGGCGGCCACGGCGGCCTGCATCAGCGCCGCGATCTCGCCGCGCAGCTGCTCGACCTCGCCCTGCAGGCGTTCGCGCACGTGCTCCATGGCCAGGCCCGCGTAGTTGGCATTGAGGTAGTTGGCAGCCTCAACCAATTGCGCTTGCGTGTAGTCGGCGTCGGTGAATATCACCCGGTTCTGCACGTCGCCGTCGGGCGACACAATGATTACGAGAATGCGTCGCTCCGACAGCCGCAGGAACTCGATCTGGCGGAAGGTCGAAGTCCGCCGCGGCGTCATGACCACGCCAACGAATTGCGACAGGCTGGACAGCAGTTGCGCCGCATTGGCGATCACTTTCTGCGGCTGGTCCGGCCGCAGCGTCGGGGCGGCCAGATGGCGGCGCTCGGCGGTGAGCATGGTGTCGACGAACAGGCGATAACCGCGTGCCGTGGGCACGCGCCCGGCCGAGGTGTGCGGGCTGGCGATCAGGCCCAGTTCCTCGAGGTCGGACATTACGTTGCGTATGGTCGCGGGCGAGAGTTCGAGCCCCGATGCCCGCGAGAGCGTGCGCGATCCCACCGGCTGTCCGTCCGCGATGTAGCGCTCGATCAGCGCTTTGAGCAACAACCTGGCACGATCATCGAGCATCGAAACATTCTAATGATCTAATCTCCGGCGATGAAGTCGAAATTCCGTCATGTCGCCCTGATCGGCAAGTACCACGCAGCGCCTGCCAGCGGGCAAGCAGCCTCGTCGCGCCGGGTGCTGCAGGACATCATCGACTTCCTGCACGGCCAGGGCTGCGATGTCTCGCTGGAGCAGGACACGGCCGCCAATTCCGGGCTGACCGGCCATCCGGCACTCGACGTCGCGGCAATAGGCGCCCACTGCGACCTGGGACTGGTGGTGGGCGGCGACGGCACGATGCTGGGCATCGGCCGGCAGCTCGCGCCCTTCGGTGTGCCGCTCATTGGCATCAACCAGGGCCGCCTTGGCTTCGTGACCGATATTCCTCTGGACAACTATCGGGCCACGCTCGAACCCATGCTGGCTGGCGACTACGAGGAAGACCTGCGCAGCCTGATGCATGCGCGCGTGCTCCGCGAAGGCGAATGCGTCTTCGAGGCACGTGCGATGAACGACGTGGTGGTCAATCGCGGCGCCACCTCGGGCATGGTCGAACTGCGCGTCGAGGTGGACGGACACTTCGTGGCCAACCAACGTGCCGACGGCCTGATCGTCGCCACGCCCACCGGATCGAGTGCATACGCCCTCTCGGCCGGCGGCCCGATGCTGCATCCGTCGATTCCGGGCTGGGTGCTGGTGCCGATCGCGCCACACACGCTGTCCAACCGCCCCATCGTGCTGTCCGACGCCGCCGAGATCGTGATCGAGGTCGTGGCCGGCCGCGATGCCAGCGCCAATTTCGACATGCAGTCGCTGGCCTCGCTTCTGCACGGCGACCGCATCTCGGTGTGCCGCTCGCAACACCGGGTCAAGTTCCTTCATCCCCGCGGCTGGAGCTATTTCGACACGCTGCGCAAGAAACTGCACTGGAACGAGGGAGCGTACTGACGCCATGGCCCTTCGACGCATCACCCTGCGCGATTTCGTGATCGTGCGCGAACTCGAGCTCGAGCTGGATGCCGGCTTCACGGTTCTCACCGGCGAGACCGGGGCAGGCAAGTCCATACTGATCGACGCGCTGCAACTGGTGCTCGGTAGCCGGGCCGATGCGGGCGTCGTGCGCGAAGGTGCGGCCCGCACCGAGATCAGCGCCGAATTCGATATACCCGCCCCGCTTGGCAACTGGCTGGCAGACGCGGGGTTCGACAGCGGCGACGCGTTGCTGTTGCGCCGCGCGATCGATGCGCAAGGCAAGAGCCGCGCCTGGATCAATGGCAGCCCGGCAACGGCAACGCAGTTGCGCGAACTCGGCGAATACCTGCTCGACATCCATGGCCAGCATGCCTGGCAGAGTCTGACCCGACCCGATGCCGTGCGCGCGTTGCTCGATGCCTACGCGAGCGTCGACGGTCGTGCGCTTCAGGCACCGTGGCAGCAATGGCGCGAGGCAGCGCGCGCAGTGGCAGACGCTCGCAACGCTCAGGAATCGCTGCAACGCGAGCGCGACCGTCTGGCCTGGCAGATCGGCGAGCTCGACAAGCTGGCGCCGGGCGTCGACGAGTGGGCCGAGCTCAACGCGCTGCACACGCGCCTGTCCAACGCACAGACGCTGCTCGACACCGCGTCGTCCGCGCTCGCCGCTCTCGAGGATGAAGAGTCCGGCGGCGCCCTCGCCCAGCTGTCGCGTGCGCGCGAGCAGTTGGGTGACCAGTCGTCCGTCGAGCCGGAATTCGCTGCCCTGGCCGAAGTGCTATCCAGTAGCTTGGCGCAGGCCGAAGATGCCGTGCACAGCCTGCACGCTTACCTGCGCCGCACCGAACTCGATCCGCAGCGGCTTGCCGAGCTCGACGAGCGCGTGGGGTCCTGGATGGCTCTCGCGCGCCGTTACCGGCGGCCACCCGAAGAATTGCCTGCGCTGCTGGCCGGCTGGCGCGCCGAACTCGGCCGGCTCGATGAGGCCACAGACCTGGAGGCGCTCGAGCGCACCGAAGCCGCAGCCCGCAAGGCCTTCATGAAGGCCGCGCAGACTGTCTCTGACCAACGCTCGCGCGCCGCACCCCGGCTGGCGGCGGCCATCACGCAGGCCATGCAGGGGCTGGGCATGACCGGCGGCCGCTTCGAGGTCCGGCTGCGCCGGCTCGACGAGCCTGCTCGCGACGGCCTCGAAGATGTCGAGTTCCTCGCGGCCGGTCACGCCGGCAGCACGCCGCGTCCCGTGGCCAAAGTGGCCTCTGGCGGCGAACTCTCTCGGATCGCACTGGCCATCGCTGTCACCACGAGCGAGCTGGGCTCGGCCCAGACGCTGATCTTCGACGAGGTCGATGTCGGCGTGGGTGGTGCCGTGGCCGAGACGGTGGGCCGCTTGATGAAGCAACTCGGCCGCGATCGCCAGGTGTTGGCTGTCACGCACTTGCCACAGGTGGCCGCGTGCGCTGACCACCACCTGCTGGTGTCCAAGCGCCCGGAGGACGGACGCACGCTGAGCGATGTCACGACCGTTGCAGGCGAGCAGCGCGTGGCCGAGATTGCGCGCATGCTCGCAGGCGAGCGGCTGTCGGGCACGTCGCTCGCGCACGCACGTGAAATGTTGGGCGCACAAAGCTGATCATGGACTACCCCGATCCTGCGCCTGCCGCCGGTACCGAACTCGTATTGATCAGCGGCATGTCCGGCTCCGGCAAGTCGGTGGCGCTGCATGCCATGGAGGATGCAGGCTACTACTGTGTAGACAACCTGCCGCCCGAACTCCTGGAGCCACTGATCGCGCTGGAGCAGGGGCAGCAGGCCCGTCAGATTGCCATCGCCGTCGACGTGCGCAGCGCCACATCGCTGCCGCTGCTCCCGCCGCTGCTGGCCAGCCTGCGCGCGCGTGGCGTGGCCGTGCGGTCGCTGTTTCTCGACGCGACTACCGACACACTGGTACGGCGCTATTCGGAGACCCGACGCCTGCACCCGCTGTCGCGTCCTTCGCGGCGCATCGACGCCCTCGAGCAGCAACGTGCGCTGGTCGATGCAATCGAGCTCGAACGCGAACTGCTGGCGGATATCCGCGATCAGGCCCACGTGGTCGACACCAGCCTGATCCGGTCGGCACAGTTGCAGAGCTACGTGAAATCGCTGGTTTCGGCGCCGTCCAGCGCGATGACGCTGGTATTCGAATCTTTTGCTTTCAAGCGCGGCATCCCGCTCGATGCCGATTACGTTTTCGATGTGCGCATGTTGCCCAATCCGCACTACGAACCGGCCCTGCGCCCGCTCACAGGCCGCGACATGCCGGTGGCCGACTGGTTGCGCGGGCACGAGCCCGTAGGCGAGATGTTCGACCACATCGAACGCTTCCTCGCGCACTGGCTGCCCTCTCTGGCTGGCAATCACCGAAGTTATGTGACGGTTGCCATCGGCTGCACGGGGGGGCAGCACCGCTCGGTATTCCTCGTTGAACAGCTGGCTCGCGTCTTCTCCGCGCGCTGGGTGACGCTGCGCCGTCACCGCGAATTCGACGGACTCTGATGCGGGGCGCGCTTCAGCGCGCCTACCTTTGCCGTCAGGCGGCTGTGTTGGCCGCCGAGAGCAGGCGCCGTACTGGCGCGGGCAGGCCCAGCACGGGCCATTGTTCGGCCGCGACCCAGGCGCCCTCGCCTTCCGGTTTCTGTCCTGCGGACATGTGCACGCGAACTGGATGCAGGTGCAGATCGCGATGGGTGAGCACGTGCATAAAAGCCGGCAGATCGATGGCCGATGAGCGCAGCGGCGCCGGCATCGAAGTGCTCAAGGCGTCGGCGCTGTCGAACGCAGGCAGCGAGTACAGGCCCGCCCACACGCCACTCGCCGCGCGCTTGTGCAGCCAGACGGCGCCGTCGTCGCGCCACGCCCACAATAGCCAGAGCGACATCGAACTGCGCCGCAGCGTGCGTGTGCGCACAGGGTAGTCCTGCATGCGGCCCTGGCTGCGCGCCACGCAGTCAGACGCGACAGGGCACATCAGGCACGACGGCGATCGGGACAGGCAGACCGTGGCCCCCAGATCCATCAGGCCCTGCGTATAGGCCGGCATATCGGCCGCACGCTCTGGCAACAGTCGGGTGGCATGGTCCCACAGCGCTCGTTCGCTGGCTCCTCTCGCCAGATCGCCCTCGAAGCCGAGCCAGCGCGTCAGCACACGCTTGACGTTTCCATCGAGGATGGCCACCCGCTCACCGAAGCAGAATGAAGCGATGGCGGCGGCCGTCGAGCGACCGATACCCGGCAGTGTTTCGAGTTGGGCGGCCGTGGACGGAAAGTTGCCTGCGAAGCGCTCGACCACGTCCTGCGCGCAACGATGCAGGTTTCGCGCACGGCTGTAATACCCCAGGCCGCTCCACAGTCCCAGTACCTCGTCCTGGTCGGCCGCCGCCAGCGCTTTCACATCGGGAAAGCGCGCCAGGAAGCGGTCGAAGTAATCCAGCACCGTCGCCACCTGGGTTTGCTGCAGCATGATCTCGGACAGCCATACGCGATAGGGATCGCGTGTGTTTTGCCACGGAAGGTGGTTGCGTCCATGGCTGCGTTGCCAATGCACGACCCGTGCGGCAAAGCCATCCTGCGTGGAATCCTGGAGAGGTTCACCCCCCTGGGCAGCCGTGTGAGCGCGCTCGGGTACCTGGTCAGCGCTCATGCCGCCGCCGGCTCTGCCTGTTCGGATGGCGGCGTGACAAGGTGCGAGGTCAGCTCGAGCAAACGGGCCTCGATGTCGTCGATCTGCTTCTTGTGCAGGTCGATCTCGCCCAGGCGCTCGTCCAGACCGCTGGCGGCCTGCTGGATGCGTTCGATGGCCTCGAGCCGGCGCGTGAAGTTGCGGCGACGCTCGCGCAACTGGGCATCGAGCTGAGCTGCGGCGCTTTTGCTCCAGAGTTCGATGTCGCCCTGAACGCTGTCGTAGAGCACGCGCAGGCGCGTGAAGAGAGCGCGCACCAGCCGATCGGAAAACTCGGGCTGTGCCAGCCGGATGATGTTGCCTACGCCCAGATAGCGCAGGTGGCTCTGCTCGATATCGCGCAGCTCCTGCTGTACCTGGGCCATGTCTGGCTCGGTGGGCACCTGCAGGGAAAAGCTGTACTCAGCGTTGAGCTGGCGGAACATCGCGGCCAGCATGGACTGGATTTCGGAGGTGAGCTGCGTGACGCGGTCCAGACTGCCGCCCAGCTTGCCGAAGGCCTCGTCATAGGCACGTCGCACGCCAAGTTTGATGCCGGGCTGACGCAGCGCATGATTGAGTTCTCCGAGCAGCTTCCGGAGTGTCGAGGACTCGAGGATGTCGAACACCTCGCGCAGCAGCTTGAGGTGCACGGCGCGCACGGCCTGGATCTTGGCGCCGCTCACTTCGAATTCGACCTGCTCCTGCTCGATGCGCGCGCGCATGTGGCGGATCACCGATACGTTCTTGCCACGCAACCCGCCCAGTTCCATCACCTGTTCGGCCAGATCGCGGCGCCGGATGTTGAGGATGCGCGCGGCTTCGGTGCGCAGCTCGGCAATGCCGTCCTCCACCGCGAGCCGCAGGATGGACTCGCGGCGACCCATCATGTCTTCGCCCAGCGCCTGCTCCAGAGCAGGCAGGTTGCTGGACTTGAGCAGCGGCTTGTCGCGCGAAATCTTGGCCAGCAGGCCCTTCTGCGCCGACACGGGCAACACCCGCCCCGGGGGCACGCCGAGCATGGTGGCCGTACCCTCGCGCTGGCGATCGATCTGCGCGGCCACCTCTTCGGTGGTGCTCAGCTCGTCCCATAGCGTATCGATCTTGTTGAGCACGACCATGCGGGCCTCGGTGCGGCCCGTCTCGGTGATGAGGTGCTCGCGCCAGCTCGCCATGTCGGACTTGGTCACGCCCGTGTCGGCCGCCAGGATGAAGACGACGGCATGCGCCTGCGGGATGAGGCTCACCGTCAGCTCGGGCTCGGCGCCGATGGCGTTGAGTCCAGGCGTATCGAGGATGACCAGCCCCTGCTTGAGCAAAGGGTGCGCGATGTTGATGAGCGCGTGGCGCCATCGCGGCACCTCCACCAGGCCGTCCTCACCGACCATGGGGTTGTCCTCAGGCGTCTCGTCGCTCCAGAAACCCAACGCGGCCGCCTGCTCGCGCGTGACGCGCTGCACTTCAGCCACTTTCTGCATGGCCCCGGCCAGTTGCGAGGCGTCGTTGGTATCCAGATCCACCTGCGTCCAGCCCGACGCCGACTCCCGCCAGTCGAGCAGCGCCCGCGACTCGAGGCGCGTCTCGATGGGCAGCAGGCGCAGGCTGGGCTTGAGCGCGGCGTCATACCCCAGTTCGGTGGGGCACATCGTGGTGCGGCCCGCGCTGGCCGGCATGATGCGGCGGCCATAACCGGCAAAGAACAGCGCGTTGATCAGCTCCGACTTGCCGCGCGAGAACTCGGCCACGAAAGCGACCATGATCTTGTCCGAACGAACCTGGGCTTCGAGGCGCCGCAACCGCTCCTGTACCGCCGCGTCCAGCAGTTCGTGCTCGCTCATCCACTCGGAGAGCAATTGCAGGCGCAGTGCGAACTGACGCCTCCATGCGCCGTGCTGGTCGAATTGCTGGTGGAACGAAGGGGGCACTGCGTCAGCGCGCCAGGGCGCCATGAAAGTTTGTTAACAAAATATAGCATCGACGCCCCCTTCCGGCCGCGCTGACTGTGCGCACCATGCCCAGCTGCCCGTCAGGGCTTCTGGCACACCGGGCAGTAATAGGTGGAGCGCTGTCCCTGGCGCAGCAGGCGTATGGGGCTTCCGCAGATACGGCAAGGCTCACCTGCACGGTCGTACACCATGGCTTCGAGCTGGAAGTAGCCGCTCTCGCCGTGGGCATTGGAAAAATCGCGCAGTGTGCTGCCGCCTCGCGACACCGCACGAGCCAGTACATCGCGGATCGCCTCACGCAACCGGTCGGCGCGTGGGCGACTCAGCCGCCAGGCAGCGGTGGTGGGGCGGATGCCGGCCAGAAACAGCGCCTCCGATGCATAGATGTTGCCCACCCCCACGACGACCTCGCCCGATAGCAGCACTTGCTTGATCGCCGTGCGGCGCAGCTTGAGCGCGGCATGGAAGGCTTGAGCATCGAAGGTTTCGCCCAGCGGCTCGACGCCCAAGGCGCCCAGCAACTTGACCGCCACCGGATCGGCCTCGCCGTGCGCGTGAACCACCGCGCCGAAGCGGCGCGGGTCGTTGAGCCGCAGGACGCCACGCGTGGTCACCAGATCGAAGTGGTCGTGCACGCCAGGCGGCCCCACACGTGCCGAAAATCCAAGACTGCCCGACATGCCCAGGTGCAGCAGCAGCATGCCGTGGTCGAGGTCGATCAGCAGGTATTTGCCACGCCGGCGCACCGACAGCACGCGCCGCCCGACCAGCGACTGGGGATCGAGGCCCAGCGGCCAGCGCAGCGGCTTGCCCAGTTCGGCGCCGATGATCTCGGCGCCCTGGATGCGATCGGCAAAACTCAGGCGTGTGACTTCGACTTCGGGCAGTTCCGGCATGACCAGTTGGGGTTAACGCTGCTGGATTATTATGGTTCGATGAAGCGCTCCCTTCGCCTCGCCGCAGTCGCGCTCGCTGTGGCGCATGCCATGACCCTGCCATCCGCCCAGGCGCAGACGGCAGCCCCCCCGCCAAGCTCCGAGGCCGACGCACCGCCGCAGTCGGCTCTCGATGCCGATTTGTTCTACCGCCTGCTGCTGGGCGAGATCGCTGCCCGATCAGGCGAGGCGAACGAAGCGTTCGCGCTGATCCTCGATTCCGCCCGTACCACCAACGACCCCCGCCTGTACGAGCGCGCCATCGCGCTGGCACTGCAGGCACGCGAGGGCGACTCGGCGCTCATCGCCGCACGGGCGTGGCGCGCGGCCGATCCGCAGTCGCGCGACGCCAACCGCTACGTGCTGCAGATCCTGCTGGCGCTCAATCGCGTGGCCGATACGGTCGAACCCCTGCGCAACGAGCTGGCGGCCGTGCCAGCACCCGAGCGCCCCTTCGCCATTGCCTCCGTGCCGCGCTTCTACGCCCGCGTGAGCGATCGCCGACTGGCCGCGCGCGTGGTCGAGCAGGCGCTTGTTGACGAGTTGCGCGCTCCGGCCACTGCCCCCACGGCCTGGACCACCATCGGCCGCATGCGCATGGCCGCAGGTGACATTCCAGGCGCACTCGAAGCCGCGCGGCGTGGACAAGCCAGCGATCCTTCGGCCGAAGGCCCGGCGTTGCTGGCGCTCGAAATGCTCGACCCCAAGTCGCCCGAGGCCGACGCGTTGGTCCAGCGCTACCTTGCCACCGCCAAGCCGCTGCCCGAACTGCGCCTGGGATACGCCCGTGCGCTGATCGACCTGCAGCGTTACGCCGAGGCCACGACGCAGCTGCAGGCCGCTACAGCCGACAAGCCCGACCTGGCAGAAGCCTGGCTCATTCTGGGCACCCTGCAGGCTCAGGACAACAAGGCCGATGCCGGAGAGGCTGCGTTGCAGCGCTATCTCGCACTGGCACCGCAGCAGGCCAATGCCGACGAGCGGCGCCGCGGCCAGGCCCAGGCCTACCTGGTGCTGTCGCAGATCGCCGAAAAGCGCGGTGATCTTGCGGGCGCCGAAGCCTGGCTTGCGCGCATCGAGAATGCGCAGGATCTCATCGGTCTGCGTGCGCGCCGCGCGTCCATCCTGGCGCGACAGGGCAAGCTCGAAGAAGCACGTGCGCTGATCCGCAGCCTGCCCGCGCGCAACGCGGCCGAAGCCAAGCTGCGACTGAGCGCCGAGGCGCAATTGCTGCGCGATGCGAAGCAGTACCAGGCCGCCTACGACCTGCTGGCCGACGCCTTGAGTCGCGCGCCCGACGACACCGACCTGCTCTACGACCAGGCCATGCTGGCCGAAAAGCTCGACAGCCTGAGCGAAATGGAGCGGCTTCTGCGCCGCGTGATCGACCTCAAGCCCGATGCCCACCATGCCTACAACGCGCTCGGCTACTCGCTAGCCGATCGCAACGTGCGGCTGGACGAAGCG
>JAGOCV010000267.1 GCA_017998575.1 Burkholderiaceae bacterium | reverse complement strand
CGTCAAGGGCGAGCAGGTCTGGTTCAGCGAGGTGAGCCCGCGCCCGCACGACACCGGCATGGTCACCATGATCACGCAGTGGCAAAACGAGTTCGAGCTGCACGCCCGCGCCATCCTCGGCCTGCCCGTGGACACCACGCTCAAGAGCCCCGGTGCCAGCGCCGTGATCTATGGCGGCGTGGAAGCGAAGGGCATCGTGTTCGACGGCGTGGCCGACGCCATGCGTGTGCCCAATTGCGATATCCGCCTGTTCGGCAAGCCCGAGAGCTTCGTCAAACGGCGCATGGGTGTGGCCCTGGTGCACGACGCCGATGTGGAGCGTGCGCGCACGCAGGCCAAGCTGGCGGCGTCGAAGGTCAAGCCCGGCGTGGCGTAACGCAACGTGTCAGCGCTCAGTCGGCCGGCGCTGGCGGGTGCGTGACGGCGTAGCGCTCGAGCAACAGCAGAGACAACAGCGCGATCGCCAGCGGCAGCACGTAATACAGCGCGCGATAGGCCAGCACGGCGCCCATCAGCGCGCCCTGCCGAACACTTCCGGACAGCAGCGCGAGGTACACCGCCTCCAGTACCCCGAGCCCGGCCGGAATGGGCGTGACCACGCCGACGATGGAGGCTGCCATCAGCACGCCGAGCACGTGGCCATATTCCACTTTCTGACCCAGCAGCCAGTACATCGCCGCGCCCATGAGCGCCCAGTTGGTCATCGACAGCAGCAGTTGCGCCAAAGCCAGCGGCGCTCGCGGCAGGCTCACCGTCTTGCCGCGCACCCGCCACTGGCGCCCGTGCAGCAAGGTGCAGGCGGCCAGATAGGCCACGGCCAGTGCGATGAGCGCCCAGCCCAGCAGGCGGAAGGTTTCGTTGCCCAGGTTGGTCTGGCGCGGCGGCGTGATCACGCCGGCGGCAAACAGGCCGCCGGCCAGCACGCCGAAGCCCAGCCAGTTGGTCACCAGACTCACACCCACCACCTGCGCCACCTGCGCGGCGTCCAGCCCGGCACGCGCATACAGCCGAACACGCATGGCCACGCCGCCCACCAGCGAGCCGAGGTTGAGATTGAAGGCGTAGCTGGTGACCGCGATGGCCCACGTGCGCCACTTGGGTAGCTCGTGCCGCACATGGCGGCGGCCGATCAAGTCGAAACAGCCGTAAAGCGCGTGGCTGGCCAGCGCCAGCGCCAGCACGCCCGCCAGCAGGGCGTGCGGGTAGCGCAGCAGCGCCTGCCATGCGCCAGCCCAGTCGATCTTGTGCGCGTGCGAGGCCAGCAGTGCCAGCACCAGCAAGCCAAACACTGGCGCGCACCAGCGGCAGGCGCGCTTCCAAAGAGGTTGCGGCTCGTCGCGGGCGGGGCTGTCTGCAACGGCAGCGTCGGACGGGTGGGCGGCAGAGTAGGCCATGGTCAACGCATGCTGCGCCCGGGGCCGGGCATACGCCAGCCGCCGCCGTCTGTTCCGGCCGTAGGCCGTCTCCCACGTGTTGCGCCGTGGCTTCCGGCGACACGGAATGCACCACCGCCACGCCGACAGCTTCGGCCTGCGCGGCGCGCCTTACTGGAACGCCACCTCGGCAAAGCTGCGCAGCTTGCGGCTGTGCAGACGCGCCGTGCCCTCGCTGCGCAGGATCTCCACCGCGCGCATGCCGATGCGCAGGTGCTGGTCGACGCGCTCGCGGTAGAAGTGGTTGGCCATGCCGGGCAGCTTGATCTCGCCGTGCAGCGGCTTGTCGGAGACGCACAGCAAGGTGCCGTAGGGCACGCGGAAGCGGAAACCGTTGGCGGCGATGGTGGCGGATTCCATGTCGAGCGCGACCGCGCGGCTCTGGCTGAAGCGGCGTTGCGGCTCGTTGTGGGGCAGCAGTTCCCAGTTGCGGTTGTCGGTGCTGGCCACGGTGCCCGTGCGCATGATGCGCTTGAGGTCGGCGCCGCGCACCTGCGTGACGTCCTCCACCGCCTGCTCCAGCGCCAGCTGGATCTCGGCCAGCGCGGGTATCGGCACCCACAGCGGCAGTTCCTCGTCCAGCACATGGTCCTCGCGCACGTAGGCGTGCGCCAGCACGTAGTCGCCCAGCTGCTGGCTGTTGCGCAGGCCGGCGCAGTGGCCCAGCATCATCCAGGCGTGCGGGCGCAGCACGGCGATGTGGTCGGTGATGGTCTTGGCGTTGGAGGGCCCGACGCCGATGTTGACCATCGTGATGCCGCTGCGGTCGGCCCGCATCAGGTGGTAGGCCGGCATCTGCGGCAGGCGCGGCGGCGGCACGCCCAGCGCGTCGATCTCCTGGGCCGGCAGGCCGCGGCGGCGCGTGACCATGTTGCCAGGCTCGACGAAGGCGATGAATTCGCTGTTCTCGTCGGCCATGGCCTCGTGGCCCAGGCGCACGAACTCGTCGATGTAGAACTGGTAGTTGGTGAACAGCACGAAGTTCTGGAACCAGTCGGGCGCGGTGCCGGTGTAGTGGCGCAGGCGGTGCAGCGAGTAGTCCACCCGTGGCGCGGTGAACAGCGACAGCGGCTGCGCCTCGCCGGGGCCGGGTTCGTAGGTGCCATTGGCGATGCCGTCGTCCATCGCGCCCAGGTCGGGCAGGTCGAACACGTCGCGCATCAGCATGCGCCGCCCGGCCGTCAGCGTTCCCTCGATGTGGTCATGCTCGGCGAACGAGAAGTGGATGGGGATGGGGGCCGTGCTGGTGCCCACTTCCAGCTCGACGTGGTGGTTGCGCAGCAGCAGACGGAACTGCTCCAGGTAGTACTTGGCGTAGAGGTCGGGCCGCGTCAGCGTGGTCTCGAAACGGCCCGGCCCCGCCACGAAGCCGAAGGCCAGGCCCGCGCCCTCGTGCACGTCATCGCGCGCGACGGTATCGGTGTGGATGCGCACGAACGGATAGCAGGCCCGCACGTGGCCCGGCAGGCTGTCGCCCGCGACGAAGCGGTGCATGGCATCGCGCAGGTGCTCCAGGCTCTGCTGATAGATGGCTTGCACCTGGGCGAGGGCGGCCTCGGGATCCGTGAAGCGCTGTGGCGCGATGAAAGGCGGCATGTAGGGCATGCCGGCATTGTGCCGAAGCGGCGGGGGCGTCAGCGCCCGCGCGGCGCGGCGGCAGGCGTGTGTCCTACACGGCGTCAGGCGCAGGCCTGACGGCTGGATCGTGACACCGTCCTTACAGTTTGTTCACGCCGTCAACACATTCCAACGGCACAGGAGAAGGACGCCATGAACACCATCGAAGTCGCCAACCCGTTCGCCATGATGCTCGCGCCGCAGCAGGTGCTGCAGACGATCGAGAGTTCTTCCGCCCTGCGCAGCCTGCGCCAGAAGCAATACATGCTGCTGGATCGCCCGGCCAGCCTGGCCCCTGCAGCCGCCAACGATGCGCTGATCGACGACGAGGACGATTTCGGCACCGGCACCACGGTGATCGATGAGCCGCTGATGTCGGAGAGCGTCGGCGGCTCGCAGACCTATCAATCGTTTCCCCGCATCTTCAACTGAAGCAGTCGATGCGGGCCGGAGCCGGCATCTCAGGCCGAGGGTGACGGCTCCCGCATCGTGACGAATTCCTCGGCGGCCGTCGGATGGATGCCGATGGTGCTGTCGAATACGGCCTTGGTGGCCCCCGCACGCATCGCCACAGCGAATCCCTGCACGATCTCGCCAGCGTCGGCGCCCACCATGTGCAGGCCGACCACGCGATCGGTCTTCGTCTCCACCACCAGCTTCATGAACACGCGCTCGGCGCTGCCCGAGAGCGTGTGCTTGAGCGGCTTGAAATCCGTGCGGAACACGGTCACATCGCCAAAGGTCTCGCGCGCCGCTTCTTCGGTGAAGCCCACGGTGCCCAGGTTGGGATGCGTGAACACGGCCGAGGGCACGAAGTCATAGTCCATCGAGCGCGCAGCCTTGCCGGCCTTGGGGCCGAACAGCTCGTCCACCAGCACCATGGCCTCGGCCAGCGCCACGGGCGTGAGCTGCAGCTTCGTGCTGACGTCCCCCAGCGCATAGATACCCGGTGCGCTGGTGCGGAAGTGCGTGTCGACCATGATCGAGCCCTTGTCGTCGAGCTTGACGCCGGCCTCCTCGAGTCCAATGCCCGCCGTGTTGGGACGACGACCGGTGGCATAGAGCACGGCGTCGGCGTCGATCTGCGTGCCGCCGCCCAGCGTGGCGCGCACGCAGCCGTCGCCCTGGCGCGCGAGCGTGGCGATGCTGGCGTTGAGTTGCACGTCGACGCCGGCCTTGCCCATCTCGCTGGCCACGAACGCGGCGGCGTCGGCGTCGAAGCCACCCAGCAGGCGCGGTCCGCGCTGCACCAGGCTGACCTTGCTGCCCAGCGCGTTGAAGATCGACGCCATCTCGCAGGCAATGTAGCCGCCGCCCACCACCAGCAGCCGGCGCGGGAACGGGTCCAGGTCGAACATCTGCTCCGACGTGATCGCCAGCTCGCGGCCGGCGACCTCCGGCACGAAAGGCTGCCCGCCCGTCGCCACGAGGATGTGCCGGGCCGTGTGGCGCTGGCCGTTGACGGTGACCGCGTTGCCGCCAGCGAGCTGGGCGCCGCCGCGCAGCACCGTCACGCCGGCGCCCTGCAGCAGTTGCAGGTAGATGCCGTTGAGACGCTCGATCTCGCGCGCGCGGTTGGCCTTGAGCGTGTTCCAGTCGAACGTGGGCGCCGCGGGCAGAGTCCAGCCGTAGCCGGGCGCTTCCTCGAATGCTTCGGCGTAGTGGGCGGCGTAGCTGTAGAGCTTCTTGGGGATGCAGCCGGCGTTGACGCAGGTGCCGCCCAGGTCGGCCACTTCAGCCAGCGCCACGCGCACGCCGCGCTGGGCGGCCATGCGCGCGGCGCGCACGCCGCCGCTGCCGCCGCCGATCACGAAGAGGTCGAAGTCCACATCCGCCATGTCTGCTGTTTCCTGTCTGTTGCGGACCCGACCTTAGCACCGGGGCTCAAGCCCCGCGCGCTCAGGGCGTAATGCCCGTTTCCTTGATGAAGCGGTTCCAGCGCGTGGCCTCGGATTGCTGATAGCGGCTCAGATCGGCGGGCGTACCGGCCGCCACGTCGGCACCCAGGTCGGTCAGCCGGCGCGCGAGTTCGGGTGTCTTCACCGCATCGTTGATGGCCTGGTTCAGCCGCGTGGTGATGGTCGCCGGCATGTTGGCCGGGCCGAAGACGCCATACCAGACCGTCACGTCGAAGCCCGGGAAGCCCGACTCTGCCACTGTCGGTACGTCGGGCATGAGCGCCGAGCGGTGCGGCGTCGTCACCGCCAAGGCACGCAGCTTGCCGGACTTCACCAGCGGCAGCACGACCGGCATGCTCTCGAAAGAAAGCTGGATCTGTCCGCCGGTCAGATCGAGCATGGCCGGAGCGCTGCCCTTGTAGCTCACGTGGGTCATCTCCACGCCGGCTGTGCGCTTGAACAGCTCGCCGGCCAGATGCTGCATCGATCCATTGCCGACCGAGGCGAAGTTGTAGGCGTTCGGATGGGCTTTGAGATGGGCCACCAGTTCCTGCACGCTCCGCGCCGGCACCGACGGATGCACCACGAGGACGTTGGGCACCGTGCCGACCATGGCGATGGGCGTGAAGTCCTTCACCGGGTCGTAGGG